>NZ_RHQR01000029.1:0-58700 GCF_003936645.1 Pseudomonas sp. p106 | reverse complement strand
ATTAAGCAACTCTTTGAATTTCAAGGAGTTTCTCGTTCCGACTACGCTGGAAGTGGGGCGCATTATAAGGGGATTCGAACGCCCGTCAAGGCTTAATTTCAATAAACCTTGATATCGCCTAAAACAAAGCGGGGAGGCCTGTCGGCCTCCCCGCTTCGCTTCTCACGCCTTAAAGGCTAGGGAAGGCAAATTGCGACGCCTCATGGCTCGCACGCTGCGGCCAGCGCTGGGTAATCGCCTTGCGACGGGTATAGAACCGTACCCCATCCGGGCCATAAGCATGCAGGTCGCCAAACAGCGAGCGCTTCCAGCCACCAAAGCTGTGGTACGCCACAGGCACCGGCAGCGGCACGTTCACACCAACCATGCCCACTTCGATCTCGTCACAGAACAGGCGTGCCGCCTCACCATCACGGGTAAAGATACAGGTCCCGTTACCATACTCGTGATCGTTGATCAGCTGCATGGCCTGCTCCAGGCTGTTCACACGCACCACGCACAGCACAGGGCCGAAGATCTCTTCTTTATAGATGCGCATCTCTGGCGTCACCTTGTCGAACAGGCTGCCACCCACGAAGTAGCCGTCTTCATTACCCGCCACACGGAAACCACGGCCATCCACCACCAGCTTGGCGCCAGCAGCAACACCGTCATCGATGTACCCCACTACCTTGTCACGGGCAGCAGCAGTCACCAGCGGCCCCATGTCCAGGCCGCACGAGGTGCCGGCACCGATCTTGAGCGCCTTGATCTGCGGCTCCAGCTTGGCGATCAGCGCATCGGCAACCTGGTCGCCCACACACACCGCCACCGAAATAGCCATGCAACGCTCGCCGCACGAACCGTAGGCAGCGCCCATCAGTGCGCTGACGGCGTTGTCCAGGTCGGCATCCGGCATCAGCACTGCGTGGTTCTTCGCGCCACCCAAGGCTTGCACGCGCTTGCCGCGCTTGGTGCCTTCGGCATAAATGTACTCGGCGATCGGGGTCGAGCCCACAAAGCTCAGCGCTTTCACTTCCGGCGCCTCGATCAGCGCGTCCACAGCTTCCTTGTCCCCGTGCACCACGTTGAGGATACCCTTGGGCAGGCCGGCCTCCAGCAGCAACTGGGCAATGTACAAGGTCGAACTCGGGTCACGCTCGGACGGCTTGAGGATAAAGGCGTTACCGCAAGCGATGGCCAACGGGTACATCCACAGGGGGACCATGGCCGGGAAGTTGAACGGCGTAATACCGGCGACCACGCCCAGCGGCTGGAAATCGGACCAGGCATCGATGTTCGGGCCGACGTTACGGCTGTATTCACCCTTGAGCACCTCAGGCGCTGCGCAGGCGAACTCGACGTTCTCGATACCGCGCTTGAGTTCGCCAGCCGCGTCTTCCAGCGTCTTGCCATGCTCTTCGCTGATCATCTGCGAGATGCGTGCTTCGTTCTGCTCCAGCAGTTGCTTGAAGCGGAACATCACCTGGGCACGCTTGGCCGGCGGGGTGTTGCGCCAGGCCGGGAATGCAGCCTTGGCAGAGTCGATCGCTTCCTGAACGGTCGCGCGGCTGGCCAGCTCGACCTTGCGTACTGCCTGGCCAGTGGACGGGTTGAAGACATCGGCGGTGCGCTCACCCTTGGAAACCAGCTCGCCGTGGATCAGGTGCTGAACAATGCTCATGCAAAACTCCAAATAAAGAAGGTTGATGCTGGCGCGCAAAAAACTCACGCGCCTTACGTCAGAATCGGAAAGATCAGTCGATCTTGTTCAGCGCTTCACCGACCGCGTCGAACAGACGGTCCAGTTCCTGCGGCTGTGTATTGAACGTTGGGCCAAACTGCAAGGTGTCGCCGCCAAAGCGCACGTAGAAGCCGGCTTGCCACAGCTTCATCGCGGTTTCATACGGACGGACAATGGCATCGCCATCGCGGGCGGCGATCTGGATCGCGCCGGCCAGGCCATAGTTACGGATATCGACGACGTTCTTGGTGCCCTTCACGCCGTGCAACAGCTTCTCGAAGTGTGGCGCCAGCTCGGCGGCGGACTGCACCAGATTTTCCTTCTGCAGCAGGTCCAGCGCGGCGATACCGGCGGCACAGGCTACCGGGTGGGCCGAGTAGGTATAGCCGTGCGGGAATTCCACAGCGTATTCCGGGGTCGGCTGGTTCATGAAGGTCTGGTAGATCTCGCTGCTGGCGATCACCGCGCCCATCGGAATGGCGCCGTTGGTGACCTGCTTGGCGATGCACATAAGGTCAGGGGTCACGCCAAAGGCCTCAGAACCCGTCATGGCGCCCATGCGACCGAAGCCGGTGATCACTTCGTCGAAGATCAGCAGGATATTGTGCTGGGTGCAGATTTCACGCAGGCGCTTCAGGTAGCCCTTAGGCGGCGGCAGTACACCAGCCGAACCCGCAAGCGGCTCGACAATCACAGCTGCGATGTTCGACGCATCGTGCAGTTCGATCAGCTTGAGCATTTCATCAGCCAGGGCGATGCCGCCCTCTTCCGGCAGGCCTTTGGAGAAGGCATTGACCGGCAGCACAGTGTGCGGCAAATGGTCGACGTCCAGTAGCTGGCCAAACATCTTGCGGTTGCCGTTTACGCCACCCAGGCTGGTACCAGCGATGTTCACACCGTGGTAACCACGGGCACGGCCAATGATTTTGGTCTTGGTGGCCTGGCCCTTCAGGCGCCAGTAGGCGCGGACCATCTTCAGCGCGGTATCGGCGCACTCGGAACCGGAGTTGGTATAGAAGACGTGATTCAGGTCACCAGGGGTCAGCGCGGTGATCTTCTCGGCCAACTGGAACGAAAGCGGGTGACCGAACTGGAAGGCAGGGGAGTAATCCAGGGTGCCGAGCTGACGTGCAACCGCTTCGGTGATTTCCTTGCGGGTATGCCCGGCACCACAGGTCCACAGGCCCGACAAGGCATCGAAGATCCTGCGCCCTTTGTCATCGACCAGGTAATTGCCTTCGGCCGCCACGATCAGCCGTGGGTCGCGATGGAAATTGCGGTTGGCGGTGTAAGGCATCCAGTGCGCATCCAGCTTGAGCTGGCTTGCGATACCGGCAGGAGCGGTTTCGGGCATGTTCATCGGCGGTTCCTCGAAAAACGAATAGGCAACGATGGATGTTGTTGCAGCTAAATTCGCACGTGGATAAAGTCTGAAAAAGACTACATTTCTAATCTTCAGGTAGCGCAAGACTAAACTTATGAGCCGACGCCCCGATCCACTCGCCCAAGTCAGCGATTTCGACATCCGCCTGCTGAAGATCTACCGCAGCGTGGTCGAGTGCGGCGGCTTCTCGGCTGCCGAAAACGTGCTGGGCATTGGCCGCTCGGCCATCAGCCAGCAGATGAATGACCTGGAGCAACGCTTGGGCCTGCGCCTGTGCCAGCGTGGCCGCGCCGGGTTTTCGCTGACCGAGGAAGGCCGCGAGGTCTACCATTCGGCGCTGCAACTGCTCAGTGCGCTGGAAACCTTCCGTACCGAAGTCAACGGCCTGCACCAGCATCTGCGCGGAGAACTGAACATCGGTTTGACCGACAACCTGGTAACCCTGCCGCACATGCGCATCACCCATGCATTGGCCGAACTCAAGGATCGCGGCCCCGAGGTGCGCATCCAGATCCGCATGATCGCCCCAAGCCAGGTCGAGCAGGGTGTGCTCGATGGCAGCCTGCATGTCGGCGTGGTGCCGCAGACCAGCCCGCTATCCGGCCTTGAGTACCAACCGCTGTATAGCGAACGCTCGCTGCTCTATTGCGCGGTTGGCCATCCGCTGTTCTATGCCGACGATCAACAGATCGACGAAGCCCGCCTCAACAGCCAGGAGGCGATCGCTCCGACCTTCCGCTTGCCCGCCGAAATCCAGGCCCATTATCAGGCCCTGAACTGCACCGCCAGCGCCTCGGACCGTGAGGGCATGGCATTTCTGATCCTCACCGGCCGCTACATCGGCTACCTGCCCGACCACTACGCAACACTTTGGGTCCAGCAAGGTCGCCTGCGCGCCCTCAAGCCCTCGCAGCGCTTCTATGACCTGAGCCTGAGCTGGGTAACGCGCAAAGGGCGGCGGCCGAACCTGGTACTGGAAAGCTTCCTTGAAAGCCTGGCTGCGACACGCTGATGCCTGCTTGTGACGCTAATGCTTGTTACTTGAGCGCAGGAAGGTAATCTTGTCCGACATCCGTTGCCACAGACCTGTACGGAATCGTCCATGACCCTAGAAGTCCCTGCGCATCGCCTATCCGCCTCGGGCAAGCCCGCTGGCCGCATCCGCCAGAAGAACGAACAGGCCATCATCCAGGCCGCCGAAGACGAGTTCGCCCGCCATGGCTTCAAGGGCACCAGCATGAACACCATTGCGCTGAAGGCCGGCTTGCCCAAGGCCAACCTGCATTACTACTTCACCAACAAGCTCGGCCTGTACATTGCCGTGTTGAGCAACATCATCGAGCTCTGGGACAGCACCTTCAACGCCTTGAGCGTTGATGACGACCCCGGTGCTGCGTTGAGCCATTACATCCGCACCAAGATGGAATTCTCCCGGCGCAATCCGCAAGCCTCGCGGATCTTCGCCATGGAGGTGATCAGCGGAGGCACTTGCCTGACCGAGTACTTCAGCGCCGACTACCGCGAGTGGTTCCGGGGCCGGGCGGCGGTGTTCGAGGCCTGGATCGCGGCAGGCAAGATGGACCCGGTAGACCCGGTTCACCTGATATTCCTGCTATGGGGCAGCACCCAGCACTATGCCGACTTCGCCACCCAGATCTGCCAGGTTACTGGCCGCAGCCGCCTTACCAAGCAAGACATGGAAGATGCGAGCAATAACCTTATCCACATCATCCTCAAGGGGTGCGGCATCACGCCGAGTGCCTGACATCGACTTATGCCTTCTACCCTGCTCGACCTCTGCGAGTTTCGCGAGGAAATCCGCAAAAGCCGCTTCATTACCCTCGCCGGCCCGATATCCAGCGCCGCCGAGGCGATGAGTTTCATCGAACGCCATAGCGACTTGGCTGCCACGCACAATTGCTGGGCCTGGAAGCTGGGCGCGCAATACCGCAGCAGCGATGACGGTGAACCTGGCGGCACGGCCGGCAGGCCAATCCTGGCTGCCATAGAAGCCCAGGACTGCGACCAGGTCGTGGTATTGGTGATCCGCTGGTACGGGGGCATCCAGCTAGGCACCGGCGGCCTGGCCCGGGCTTATGGTGGCGGTGCCAACAAGTGCCTGCAGCAGGCGCCGAAAAGGCTGCTGGTGCAACGCAGCGAGTACAGCTGCAGCTGCAGCTTCAGCGAACTGGCCCTGGTCAAACTGCGCCTGGCCGAAGTCGACGCTTTGGTGCTGGAAGAACGGTTCACCGCCAACGGGGTGGATCTGCACATTGCGGTAGGTGAAGCACACATCGGCGCGCTGCAACAGCAACTGGCCGACCTCAGTCGCGGGCGCATCCTCTTGGAAGCCCACTGACCTTTGCCCACAACAACTGTGGGCCTGCCTGTGGATAAGCTTGGGGCATTCTGATGCAGGCCACGCACTTCAAGGCCTGCAGAGCATTGAGCGTTTTTTGACCACTGCGTGGTGAAAAGCTCGACCCGCTGAGCTGTCAAGAGTTATCCCCAATCGTCAAGCGTATAACACTACGGCCGCCTGGCAGTTTGCACACATTAACTGTGGAATAGCCTGTGGATAACCCGTTAGCCAACAAGCGAAGCACCCGGGCGCACACAGCCAAACGCCATTGCTCATTTCTTGACCAGTGTTGATGCGGCGCATGACACCAGGCTGAAGTATGCTCAAATCCTTTTCTTCTACCGCGACAGGAATGCTCCTATGACCACTCCACGAACTGCCCTTATCATCGGCGCCTCCCGCGGGCTTGGCCTTGGCCTGGTGCAGCGCCTTCACGAAGATGGCTGGAACATTACAGCCACGGTGCGTGACCCGCAAAAAACCGGCGCACTCGGCGAAGTGCCTGGGGTGCGCGTCGAGCAGCTGGAAATGAACGACACCGCACAGCTCGATGGCCTGAAGCAGCGCCTGCATGGCGAAGTCTTCGACCTAGTGTTCGTCAATGCCGGCGTCATGGGGCCGCTGCCGCAGGACCTGGAAACCGTGCAGCGCAATGAAATCGGCGACCTGTTCATGACCAACGCCGTGGCGCCGATCCGCGTCGCCCGACGCCTGGCCAGCCAGGTGCGTGAAGGCTCGGGCGTGTTGGCGTTCATGAGCTCGATCCTGGGTAGCGTGACCATCCCCGACGGTGGCGAGGTCTGCCTGTACAAGGCCAGCAAGGCCGCCCTGAACTCGATGATCAACAGCTTCGTGGTCGATCTGCAGCGACCTGACCTTTGCGTATTGGCCATGCACCCGGGTTGGGTAAAGACCGACATGGGCGGCGAGAACGCCGAAATCGACGTGCTCACCAGTACCCAAGGCATGCTCGAACAGATCAAGGCGCAAAGCGGCAACGGCGGGCTGCGCTTCATCAATTACAAGGGCGAATCGCTGGTCTGGTGAGTTGAACCTGATCAGTGGTTGAAACAATGCAGGGCCAGGCCGGGCGCAATGCCCGGCCTGGCCCTGTAGAATGGCGGCAACCGTACCTGATTTGAGAACACCCACTATGTATGAATGGTTGAACGCCCTGCCCAAGGCTGCACTGCACCTGCACCTGGAAGGCTCACTGGAACCCGAGCTGCTGTTCGCCCTGGCCGAGCGCAACAAGATCGCCCTGCCCTGGAACGACGTCGAAGCCCTGCGTAGCGCTTACGCCTTCAACAATCTGCAGGAATTCCTCGACCTTTATTACCAAGGTGCGGACGTGTTGCGCACTGAGCAGGACTTCTACGACCTGACCTGGGCCTACCTGCAGCGCTGCAAGGCGCAGAATGTCATCCACACCGAACCGTTCTTCGACCCACAGACCCACACTGACCGCGGCATCCCGTTCGAAGTGGTGCTCAATGGTATCAACCAGGCACTCAAGGATGGTCGTGAGCAGCTGGGTATCAGCAGCGGCCTCATCCTGAGCTTCCTGCGCCACCTGAGCGAAGAAGAAGCACAGAAAACCTTGGACCAGGCCCTGCCCTTCCGCGACGCGTTCATCGCGGTAGGCCTGGACAGCTCCGAGAAAGGCCACCCGCCGAGCAAGTTCCAGCGCGTCTTCGACCGTGCCCGCAGCGAAGGCTTCGAGGCGGTGGCCCACGCTGGCGAGGAAGGCCCACCCGAGTACATCTGGGAAGCCCTCGACCTGCTCAAGATCAAGCGCATCGACCATGGCGTGCGCGCCATGGAAGACGAGCGCCTGATGCAACGCATCATCGACGAGCAGATCCCGCTCACCGTGTGCCCACTGTCCAATACCAAACTCTGTGTGTTCGACCACATGAGCCAGCACAACATCCTCGACATGCTCGAGCGCGGCGTGAAAGTGACCGTGAACTCGGATGACCCCGCCTACTTCGGCGGCTACGTCACCGAAAACTTCCATGCCTTGCACACTCACCTGGGCATGACCGAAGACCAGGCTCGCCGCCTCGCGCAGAACAGCCTGGACGCACGGTTGGTCTGACCGGACACGGCGTTGCAGTTACCCCACCTGCAACGTCGGAACGCGGGCAATGCGATTGATCTGCTGAATCCCCAGGGCCGAGATCTGCAATGCCCGCGTATTCTCGGCCTCACGTATCCATCCCGATTGCAGGAACAAGGTGAGCAAGGCCTGCCCCAGGCTACCGCCAAGATGAGGCCCCTGGTCGCTCCACTCATTACAGTGGCAGATCACGCAACCGCGCTGCTGCTGAGGTGCCAGTGCATCGATATAGACGCCAATGCTTGCCAGCTGCGCCCGGCCCTTCTCACTGACCATCATCTGATGCACGCTGCCCTCCAGCCAGCCTGCTACCACCAATCGGTGATAGAGCTCACCGGCCAGCTCGCCGCCCAAGTGATCAGCGCAGCGACGCGCCCGGCGCATCGACATTGGCATCGGCAGCGGCTTGGCCTGCGCGCCTCTGTCATTACCCAGTTGCACACTGGCCAAGGCTTCTACGGCTGCGCCCACCTGGGGCGTCGCCAGCCGGAAGTAACGCTTGCGACCGCGCGCCTCAAGCCTGAGCAGGCCTGCCGAAGACAGCAATGACAAATGGGCGCAGGCCGAGGAGGAGGTCAACCCAGCCATCATCGCCAGCTCATCGGTCGGTCGCGGCGTGCCATCAATCAGCGCCCACAACATGGCGCTCCGCTTGGGGTCGGCCATCAGGCCGGCAATCTGACTGATACTGCTGACTGTATTCATGTCCCTTTAACTCCCTGCAAGATCACATCTGAATTCCAATGGCCAACATTGGCAACGCCGATTGCCCCCTAGCTGCTACCGGCCTGGCACCGGGGTCAGTATAAGCCGCATGAAAGCCCGCTCTAGCAGCCGTGCAGACAGACCTGTGGGTCAAAGGGGGATGGGTATGGCAACCCTTGATCCATTGAGATAGGCGAACGGCCCCCGCCTCAGTTTTAGGTGACAGGCATCAGACCGCGAAATAAAGGGGAAGAAACAACGCATGAGGAAGAATGGCCCCGTGCGGGCAGCGACTCTGCCGACAGCGCCGTTCCATAAATAGCGCAAATAAAAGCGAAGGTTCGACACCCTGCAGAAATTGCATCTGGAAGCGTCTGACGCCCCTGCCGGAAAATGCCCTGACCGCCAGTCAGGACAACCATTCATGCCCTGGCACCACGTAACCGCAGCGCTACACTTGACCCGCTCTCCCCACCATTCGGAGGTATGCCGCGATGGAGATTATCGTCAGTGCGTCCAACCGCAACCCCAACTGCCCCTGGGAGGTCAGGCTCGACCAGCATGTGGTGAGCTTCCGCAGCGAAGCAGAAGCACGTGCCTTCGTCGTCACGCTGGAAGCCCGTTTGCGCGCGCCTCACCCGCTCAAGCCGGACGCGTGGCCTGCAAGCGCCGGGTCAACAGCGCAACACTGACCACCAGTGCCCCGCACAGGCTGATTACCAACGCCATGGGCACTGCACTGCCGTCGTGCAGCAGGCTGACCAAAGCTGCCGCGCCTGCGGCAACGCTGAATTGCAGGCACCCCATCAAGGCCGAGGCGCTGCCGGCGCGTGCGCCCTGGCCGCTCATGGCGCACGCCGAAGCATTGGGGATGATGCAGCCCAGGCTGGCGATGCAGATGAACAGCGGCACCAGCAATGGCCATAGTTCAGCCGGGCGCAGCGCTGCTACAGCGAGCAACGCCAGGGCCGCGACCAGGTACAGCCAGACGGCACGCACCAGCAGGAAGGCCGGACCACGCTTAGCCAGCAGGCGCGCGTTGATCTGCGCCACCAGGATGAAACCTGCCGCATTGGTACCGAACAGCCAGCCGTAGTGTTCGGCCGGCACACCATAGAGCTTGATGAACACGAAAGGTGAACCCGCGATGTAGGCAAACATACCCGCGATGGCGATCCCCCCTGTCAGGGCATGGCCAAAGAACGTGCGGTCAGCCAACAACCGCACGTACTGGCGCAATGCGCCGGATAAAGGCTGGCGTGGCATATGCGCGGGTAAGCTCTCGGGCAACCCCAGGCCGACCGCCACCAGGCAAGCAGCGCTGAACAGGCTCAATGTCAGGAAAATCGACTGCCAACCAGCCAGGTTAACCAGTACGCCGCCGAGCATCGGCGCCAGAATGGGCGCCAACCCCATCACCAGCATCAGTTGTGAGAACACTTTGGCCGACGCCACCGGGTCGCACTTGTCGCTGACGATAGCCCGTGACAACACCATGCCGGCGCAGCCGCCCAACGCCTGGACGAAGCGAGCCAGGATCAGCGTGTCGAGGTTAGGCGCGTAGGCACAGGCCAGCGACGCCAGGGTAAACAGCGCTACGCCGAACAGCAGCGGTTTGCGCCGGCCAAAGCGGTCGGCCATCGGCCCATAGGCCAGTTGCCCCAGCGACAAGCCGAGGAAGTAGGCAGCCAGAGTGGTCTGGACATGTTTTTCGTCGGTGGCGAACGCCTGCGCCATGGCCGGGAAGGCGGGCAGGTAGAAGTCGATCGCCAACGGCCCGAACGCACTGAGTGCGCCCAGGATAAGCACCATTCGCAGGTTCATCAGGAATCCATAGCAGGCTAAGCAAGTGCGTAAGTCTACCTGCAGTGGACAGTATCAGCATGAAAACATTTGCAACAAAACAGGGCCGCAAACACGGCCCCTTCCAACTCAAGCCACCTCAGCCTGGTAGCCCTCTTCACGAATCGCAGCCAGCAACTGCTCAGCACCCAGAGCGCTCTGCACACGCACCTGCTTGCCGGCCAGGTCGACCTCGACCTGGGCGTTTGCATCCTGTTCCTGCACCGCGCGGGTCACCGCCTTAACGCAGTGGCCACAAGTCATGCCTTGTACGTTGAACACTTGCATGGGTGTTGCCTCCTTCAGGGTTTAACTCAGTTTCAAGCTTGCCATCGGGGCAAGGTCAAGTTCTGCATCCAACGGCCGGGCTGGAAATCCGCACCAACCTCGGCCAAGCTGCGCCTTTGACGATTCGGCAAGCAGGAGATTCTTCATGTTCAGGACAGCACTGGGCGTTGTCGGGCTATTGGGCACGCTGGCCGCGGTGCCACCGGCAAGCGCCGAAGGCAACTCGGACTACAGCGTGCTGATCATTTCACGCGAACGCCTGGAAGTGGCCACCAGCTGCGAAATCGGTGTCTACCTCAACGACCAGCTTTCCGGGCGCGTATTCCAGGAACAGTCGACCTCTTTCAACCTGCCGCCCGGCCCTGTTGATGTACGCTTGCGCCTGCTGCCGGGGCAGATGCCCGGCTGCGCGCCCGGCCTGGAAGACCAGCGCAGCACGCGACTGATCCTGCAGGCGGGCCAGATCAACAAGTACCGCATTGCCATGGGCCACAATGGGCTGGTACTGAGGCGAGCCAACCTGGACTATTGACCTTCCCCACATGGCAAGGTTGATGCTGGTGGCCTGTCCAAGGAGGAGAGCCATGCCCGCATCCACTGTATTCGACCTGCCGATCTGCGGCATGACCTGCGCCAGCTGTGCCGGCCGGGTCGAGCGCGCTCTGCGCAAGGTCAGCGGCGCTGAACAGGTCAGCGTCAACCTCGCCAACGAACAGGCCAGGGTCCAGGCCCCGGCCGGCAGCCTGCCCGCCCTGGTCGAGGCTGTGCGCGGCGCCGGGTACGAGGTACCGACCCGCACCGTAGAGCTACAGATCGATGGCATGACCTGCGCCAGTTGCGTCGGCCGAGTCGAGCGCGCGCTCGGTAAACTACCGGGCGTTGAACAGGCCAGTGTCAACCTTGCCAACGAACGTGCCCACCTTCAGGTGCTGCAGGGCGTTGATGACAACCTGCTGCTCGGCGCGGTCGAAAAGGCCGGCTACAGTGCCAGGCTGCCGCTGTCGGTCAACAATGACCAGGAAGCCGTCCAGCGTCGCCTGCGCAACGAACGTCTGGCCGTCGGCGCTGCCCTTTTGCTGGCCCTGCCCCTGGTGTTGCCGATGCTGGTTCAACCGTTTGGTCTGCACTGGATGCTGCCGGCCTGGGCGCAATTCGCGCTGGCCACCCCCGTGCAGTTCATCCTTGGCGCACGCTTTTATGTGGCGGCCTACAAGGCTGTGCGCGCCGGCGCCGGCAACATGGACCTGCTGGTCGCGCTGGGCACCAGTGCCGGTTACGGTCTTAGCCTGTACCAATGGGCCAAGGCCTCTGCCGGGATGGCCCCGCACCTGTACTTCGAGGCATCGGCGGTGGTGATCGCCCTGGTGTTGCTGGGCAAGTACCTGGAAAGCCGGGCCAAACGCCAGACCGCCAGCGCCATACGGGCCCTCGAAGCGCTGCGCCCAGAGCGTGCAGTGAGGGTGGTCGATGGCCATGAAGAAGACGTTGCAATTGCCCAATTGCGGCTCGGTGACCTGGTGCTGGTCAAGCCAGGGGAGCGCTTCCCGGTCGATGGTGAAGTGGAAGAAGGCAGCAGCCACGCTGACGAAGCCCTGATCAGCGGCGAGAGCCTGCCAGTGCCCAAGCAACCCGGCGATAGCGTTACCGGCGGCGCGATCAACGGCGAGGGCCGGCTGCTGCTGCGCACCAGGGCATTGGGCACAGAAACCGTGCTGGCCCGCATCATCCGCCTGGTCGAAGACGCCCAGGCGGCCAAGGCGCCCATCCAGAAACTGGTGGACCGGGTCAGCCAGATCTTCGTCCCGGCCGTGCTGGTAATCGCACTGCTGACCCTGATCGGCTGGTCGCTGGCCGGCGCCCCCCTGGAGACCGCGCTGATCAATGCCGTCGCCGTGCTGGTGATTGCCTGCCCTTGCGCCCTTGGCCTGGCCACACCTGCAGCGATCATGGCGGGTACAGGCGTTGCCGCGCGCCACGGCATCCTGATCAAGGACGCCGAGGCGCTGGAGCGCGCACATGCGGTGAACCGCGTGGTGTTCGACAAAACCGGAACGCTCACCTCCGGCAGCCCGCGCGTTGTCCACAGCCAGGCCCTGGTCGGTGATAGTGCCGAGTTGCACCGCCTGGCGGGGGCCCTGCAACGTGGCAGCGAACACCCCTTGGCCAAGGCGGTACTCGACGCCTGCACCGAGCAAGGCCTAAAGGTTCCCACGGTAGCCGACAGCCAGTCGCTTACCGGCCGCGGCATCGCTGGCCGGGTGGAAGGCCGCGAACTGGCGCTGGGCAACCGGCGCCTGCTCGACGAGTGCAACCTGCAACCCGGCGCCCTCGCCACAGAAGCACAGGCC
The DNA here is from genome assembly GCF_003936645.1 of Pseudomonas sp. p106. Taxonomy (NCBI): domain Bacteria; kingdom Pseudomonadati; phylum Pseudomonadota; class Gammaproteobacteria; order Pseudomonadales; family Pseudomonadaceae; genus Pseudomonas; species Pseudomonas sp. p106. The sequence continues at coordinate 45,926 of NZ_RHQR01000029.1, read as the reverse complement.
TGGGAAGCCGAAGGCCGTACCCTGTCCTGGCTGATTGAACGAGGCGCACAACCTCGCGTGCTGGGGCTGTTCGCCTTCGGCGACAGCATCAAGCCCGGTGCCGACCAGGCCATCGCAGCCCTGCGCAAGCGCCATATCAGCAGCCACCTGCTGACCGGTGACAATCGCGGCAGCGCCAAGGTGGTAGCCGATACCCTCGGCATCGATGACGTGCACGCCGAAGTGCTGCCAGCCGACAAGGCCGCCACGGTAGCCGAACTGAAAAAGCACGGTGTGGTGGCGATGGTCGGCGACGGTATCAACGATGCCCCAGCGCTTGCCGCCGCCGATATCGGCATCGCCATGGGCGGGGGCACGGACGTGGCCATGCAGGCAGCCGGCATCACACTGATGCGTGGCGACCCACGCCTGGTGCCTGCCGCCCTGGAAATCAGCCGCAAGACCTATGCGAAAATTCGCCAGAACCTGTTTTGGGCATTCATCTATAACCTCATCGGCATCCCACTGGCCGCGCTGGGTTACCTGAACCCGGTACTGGCTGGCGCCGCCATGGCGTTGTCCAGCGTCAGCGTGGTGAGCAATGCCTTGTGGCTCAAGACCTGGAAACCCACCAGCACCTCGCAGGAGGCCCCATGAATATCGGCCAGGCCGCCCGCCGCAGCGGGCTCAGCACCAAGATGATCCGCTACTACGAAGCCATCGGCCTGCTCAAGCCGGCCACCCGCAGCGACAGCGGATACCGCCTGTACCAGCCAGAGGACCTGCACAGCCTGGCCTTCATCAAGCGCTCACGCGACCTGGGGTTTTCCCTGGAAGAGGTGGGCAAGCTGCTGACCCTGTGGCAGGACCGGCAACGCGCCAGCGCTGATGTGAAGGCTCTGGCTCTGCAACACATCGATGAACTGAACCGGCGCATTGAGGAGTTGGCCAGCCTGCGTGACACCTTGAGCGAACTGGTAGCCCACTGCAAAGGCAATGACCGGCCTGACTGCCCGATACTCAAAGATCTCGCACAAGGGGGCGAGTGCTGTCACTGACGCGTTTGACCACCACGCCCAGACACTTGGTATGCCATATTAGCCTGAAGCCGACCGAATAGTCGCCAAATGCGCCTAGACCCAATAAATACGGGCATTTTCATTCAAAAAACCCCGGACGCTGCCGATACAGTTTCTACCTGCCTCGCGTGTCGAAAAAAATAAATTCCGGGAGCGTCGATGAACATCAAACAGAAACTGACCTGGGCATTCGCGGTCATCGCCGCACTGCCCATCGTCCTCGTAGCCACCTTGGTGGTCATCAACCTGCGCGGCGAAGCCCGCGAGGATTTTCTTGACGGCAGCAGCCGGGAAATCCGCCAGGTCAGTAACGCGATGAACCTGTTTTTCCAGGGCATCACCCAGAACGTCGACTACCTGGCCAGCCTCCCGCAGGTCACCGGTAGCAGCGACAACGTCAAGAAACACATAGGCGCCGACGCCGCGCAAATCACCCCGAGCGAACAGGACAAGACACTGTTCGAACTGTTCACGCGCCTGGCCAAGAGCCACCCGGACTACGCCTACGTGTCCTATGGCCTGCAAGACGGCGGCTACGCCTTCTGGCCAGGCGACCCGAACATGAGCAACTACGACCCGCGCACCCGCCCCTGGTACCAGGCGGCCATGGCCAACCCTGGCAAGACCCTGCGCACCGCCCCTTACTACTGGGCCGGCGACGATGCCGTATTGGTCAGCACCGTGCGTACCGTTGCCAACCAGCTGGGCAGCCCCGGTGGCGTGGTCAACATCGACGTCTCGCTCAAGGGCCTGACCGAGATCGTCCAGCAGATCAAGCTGGGCGAAAGCGGCTACCTGATCCTCATGGAAAACAACGGTAACGTGATGGTCGACCCGCGCGATGCCAGTCACAATTTCAAACAGCTGGCCAGCTTCGGCGACGGTTATGCCGAGCTGGCCAAGGCCGGCAAGGGTTTGGCTGAAGTCGAAATTGGCGGCGTGCGCTACATGGCCAACGTCTACCCCGACGAAAAACTCGGCTGGACCTTCATAGGCCTGATCCAACAAAGCGAAGTGATGCAAACCACCACCCGCCTCACCTGGCTCATCGGCGGCGTCGCGCTGGTGCTGGCCGCGCTGTTCGCCGTGGTCGGTGCCACTTTCGCCAAACTCATCGTGCGCCCCATCAACAGTGTTTCCAGTGGCCTGGAAGACATCGCCCAGGGCGAAGGCGACCTGACCCGCAACCTGGAAGTGCGTGGGCGTGATGAAACCGCGCAACTGGCCGGCTGGTTCAACCAGTTCCTCAGTGCCATCCGCAGCCTGATCCAGCACATCGGCGCGGCGGCGAGCAAGATCCTCAGCACGTCCACCAGCTCTACTCAGGTCTCCAGCGACATGGCCGAGGCCGCCGGGCGCCAGCGCGAAGCGGTGGACATGGTGTCCACCGCATTCCACGAAATGGTCGCCACCGCCAACGAGGTTGCCCGCTCCTGCAGCCAGGCCGCGCAATCGGCCGACAGCGGCCAGCAACAGGCCCGCGAAGGCCAACAGCAGATCGATGCGGCCGTCAGCAGTGTCGACCGGCTGAGCCAGGAGATCGAGCAATCGGCGCAGTCGATTCAGCAGTTGGAGCGCGACAGCAATGCCATTCAGTCGATCCTCGGTACCATTCGCTCGATTGCCGAACAGACCAACCTGCTGGCGCTCAATGCTGCGATCGAAGCCGCCCGCGCCGGCGAACAGGGCCGTGGGTTTGCGGTAGTTGCCGACGAGGTCCGGGCGCTGGCCAAGCGCACCGCCGATTCCACTGCTGAAATCGACGGGCTGCTTGGCAACCTGGCCAGCCGTACCGCCGAAGTGGCCGAGCAGATGCATGCCAGCCTGGAAGTGTCGCAGCAGTCGGTCAGCCGCATTGGCCTGGCCCGCGACAGCTTTGGCCAGATACGCGAGTCGGTGGACATCATCCGCGACATGAACACGCAGATCGCCACCGCGGCGGAAGAACAGCACCAGGTTGCCGAAGACATCAACCGCCATATCAGCCAGATTCACGGTGATGCGCAGCTGGTGGCCGACCTGGCTCAGGCGGCGCGGCAGGACTCGGAAAGCCTGGCCGGGTTATCCAATGAGCTGGATTCGCTGGTACGACGCTTCCGTACCTGACCGGTTGTCTGCACCGGCCTCTTCGCGAGCTATCGGGAAGAGGCCGGTACCCCTGCTACAACGTCAACTCACCCGGTGTCGAGCCAAACAATTGCTTGAAGGCCGCGATATAGGCCGACGTCGAGTCATAGCCACAGCCCAGCGCCGCTTCGGTCACGCTCGCCCCCGTCTCCAGCAGCGCCAGCGACGACAATAGCCGCATGCGTTGACGCCAGTTGCGAAAACTCAAGCCCGTCTCTCGCTGAAAAAGGCGCATGAGGGTCTTCTCCGAGCACTGCAGTTGGCGGGCCCACTGCTGCAGGGTCTGCACCTGATCCGGCGCGGCTATCAGGCCGTTGCACAGCGCCAGCAAGCCTGTATGCCGTGGCAGTGGCAGGGAAAACCCCACTTCAGGCAACGTACGAAGCTGGTCGAGCAGCACCGAGACCAAGCGGCCTTCCACGCTGTCGCCTTCGGGATAGTGCGGCGGGAACACGCAAAACTGCTTTATCAACTCACGCGCCAGCGGGGTCACTTCCAATACCCGGCACTGCGCCGAAGCCCACGGGCAAGCGTCGCGGCGAATGTACAGGCTGCGCATTTCCGCCCGCCCGGACGTCACCACTTCATGTTCGGCGTCGGCAGGGATCCACACGCCCCACTGCGGCGGCGCGAAATAGCTGCCATCACGCGTGTAGACACCCAGCACGCCGCTGATCGCATAGGAAAACTGCACCCAGTCGTGGCTGTGGCGGGTGGTCCAGGAGCCGGCCCCCAAGCTTTCAGCACGGGCATAGAGCGGCCTGGGCAAATGGACCAGGGCAGGGATGGCGCGGGGGTGTCCTATAATCGGCATGGTGAGTTCTTGTAGTTCTGACCAGACAAGCCTAACACCCGCCATCGCGACCCTGCAGCCCTTCAGGCAGTTACCGCTCGACGATCACTGTCACCCCTTGCCCGCCCGCCGCGCAGATCGAAATCAAGCCTCGCCCCTTCCCTGCCGTCGCCAGCAGTTTGGCGAGGTTTGCCAGGATCCGCCCCCCGGTCGCCGCAAACGGGTGCCCTGCCGCCAATGAGCTGCCTTTGACGTTGAGCTTGCTCCGATCGATCGCACCCAGGGGGGCATCCAGCCCCAGCCGCTCGCGGCAGAACTCGGCACTCTCCCAGGCCTTGAGCGTGCACAGCACCTGGGCAGCAAATGCCTCATGGATCTCGTAGTAATCGAAGTCTTGCAGGGTAAGGCCATTGCGCGCCAGAAGCCGCGGCACCGCATAGGCCGGCGCCATCAGCAGCCCTTCCTGGCCCTTGACGAAGTCCACCGCAGCAGTCTCGCCATCGACCAGATAGGCCAGCACCGGCAGGCCCTGTGCCTGCGCCCACTCCTCTGTGCCCAGCAGCACCAGCGACGCACCATCGGTCAGCGGTGTGGAATTGCCTGCTGTGAGTGTGCCCAAGCCACTGCGGTCGAACGCGGGCTTGAGCTTGCTCAACTGCGCAAGGGTCAAGTCCGGCCGCAGGTTGTTGTCGCGCGTAAGGCCCAGAAACGGTGTCAGCAGGTCATCCTGCCAACCCTCGGCGTAGGCCGCTGCCAGATGCTGATGGCTAAGCAGAGCCAGCTCATCCTGCTCGGCGCGACCGATCTGCCAGGCCTGGGCCATGCGCTCGCAGTGTTCGCCCATCGACAACCCGGTACGCGGCTCGCCATTGCGTGGCAGCTCGGGCTTGAGATGGCCCGGGCGCAACTGTAGGAAGGGCTTCAAACGCTCGCCCAGAGTCCTGCCGCGGTTGGCCTGCAGCAAGATGCGCCGCAACCCCTCATTGACCCCGATCGGGGCATCGGATGTGGTGTCGACGCCACCGGCGATACCGCTGTCGATCTGCCCGAGGGCAATCTTGTTGGCCACCAGCAGGGCAGCCTCCAGCCCGGTACCGCACGCCTGCTGAATATCGTAGGCCGGTGTCTGCGGCGACAGCCGCGAACCGAGCACGCATTCGCGGGTCAGGCTCATGTCGCGCGAATGCTTGAGCACCGCACCGGCCACTACTTCACCCAGGCGCAAACCGTGCAGGCGGTAGCGTTCTGTCAGGCCCTCCAGCGTGACCGTGAGCATCGCCTGGTTGCTGACAGTGGCGTAGGCACCGTTGGAGCGGGCGAAAGGGATTCGGTTGCCGCCCAGAATCGCGACCCGGCGAAGTGAACGCATGCGTAGATTCCTCCTGAAACAATTCGATCCGAACAGCCTAGGTGTTTTTGCCGCATTCGAACGACCTCTTCACAAAGTTGGTCCACACTTCAATGCTTGCCTTCAGGGAGACCCGCACATGAGCGACCGCTATCTCGGCTTTGCCAACTCCAACCTCGGCCGCCGCTTCGTCGATGCCCTCGGGCTGCCACGCCCGGCACCGCTGGAACGCTGGCAGGCCGGCCGCCTGCGCCCGGTGGAGGGCGCACTGGTCATCGGCGGTGGGCCTCTGGCAAATCAGGTCGAAGCCATCGCTCCACGCCTGACCGACGAATGCTACAGCTTCAATGGTGTAAGCCTGCAGGCTCCCGCCTGGGTGGCTGGCCTGGGGCCCAAGCTCAAGGCCGTGGTGTTCGATGCCAGTCATCTGTCCGACAGCGATGAGCTGAAGCAGTTGCGCGAATTCTTCCAGCCGTTGCTGCGCAGCCTGGCACCCTGCGCCCATGTGGTCATACTCGGGCGCGCACCGGAAGGCATCGACAACCCGCTGGCCAGCGTCGCCCAGCGTGCCCTGGAGGGTTTCAGCCGCTCGCTGGCCAAGGAATTGCGTAACGGTGCGACGGCGCAGCTGTTGTACGTGGATGAAGCTGCCGATGGCCAGCTCGAAGGCGCCTTGCGCTTCTTCCTGTCACCCAAGAGCGCATTCATTTCCGGCCAGGTGCTGCGCTTGCAGGCCTGTGCCAGCCAGGTCGAAGACTGGACGCGGCCGCTCGCCGGGCGCCGGGCATTGGTCACTGGCGCTGCACGCGGGATCGGCGCCGCCATTGCCGAAACCTTGGCACGTGATGGTGCCGAGGTGATGCTGCTGGACGTGCCGCAGGCCCAGCAAGACCTCGATGCACTCGCCGCCCGCCTGGGTGGCAAGGCGCTGGGGCTGGACATCTGTGCCAGTGACGCAGCCGCGCAACTGCTCCAGGCCTTGCCTGATGGCATCGATATCGTCGTGCACAACGCCGGCATCACCCGGGACAAGACCCTCGCCAACATGACCCCCGATTACTGGGACGCCGTCATGGCGGTCAACCTCAAAGCACCCCAGGTACTGACCCAGGCGCTGTATGAAGGCGGCGCCCTGGGCGCAGACGCACGCATCACTCTGCTGGCCTCGGTCAGCGGCATCGCCGGCAACCGCGGCCAGGCCAACTATGCCGCAAGCAAGGCCGGGCTGATCGGTTTTGCCCAGGCCTGGGCACCCAAGCTGGCCGGGCAAGGTGGCAGCATCAATGCCGTGGCCCCCGGTTTTATCGAGACGCACATGACCGCCGCCATGCCCATGGGCCTGCGTGAAGCCGGGAGGCGCCTGAGCTCGCTGGGCCAGGGCGGGCGCCCGCAGGATGTCGCCGAGGCCATCGCCTGGCTCAGCCAGCCCGGTTCCGGCGCGGTGAATGGCCAAGCGCTGCGGGTCTGTGGCCAGGCATTGATGGGAGCTTGAACATGAACCGGCACTGGCATGACCTGAACAGCCCCGACTCACGCGCAAGCCTTTATCTGCGCGCGGCCAGCAAACGCAAGATCAGCGGCCACGCCCTGCCAGCCGATGGCCTGCGCTGCTTCATCCCTATACAGCCCGGCAATCTCGCGGCGTACCGCAATCTGTGCCACTTCACCGATGACGCCCGCTTGCCGGGCACCTACCCCCATATCATGGCGTTTAACCTGCAGTTGCAGTTGCTGACCGCCCACGGCTTCCCTTTCCCGCTGCTGGGCCTGGTACACCTGCACAACCGCATCGAGGTGCTGCGCCCCCTGGGTGGTATCGACGGGCTGCACTTTGCGGTGCATGCCGACAACCTGCAGCCACATGCCAAAGGCGGCACATTCGACCTGATCACCGAAGCCGAGGATGGCCTTGGCCTTTTGTGGCGCGAAACCAGCCGCATGCTGGTGCGCGGCTTGAAACTTGAAGGGCAGCCTGAAGAAAGCGAGGAAAGCGAACCGCAGCCTTTGCCTGAAACGACCCGCTGGTACGCCGACAGCGATATTGGCCGGCGCTACGCCAAAGTCTGTGGCGACTACAACCCGATTCATCTGAGCGCCACAAGTGCCCGGTTGTTCGGCTTCCCCAGGGCGATCGCCCATGGCATGTGGAGCAAGGCCATGGCGCTGGCAGCGCTGCGTGGGCACCTGCCAGGCAGCGGGTATGCCTTTGAAGTGGATTTCCGCAAGCCAGTGCGGTTGCCCTCGGAGGTGGTATTGAGTGCCAGCGCCGCCGGCCCTGCCGGTGAGCTGCGCCTGGATGGGCATGGTGAACTGCTGCACATGGTCGGGCGCTGGGGTTCGCTCTGAAGACCGCAGGCTGCTTTGGCCCCTTGAATCCTCTTGCTTTGCATTGGGGCTGCACGGAAGCTATGCGGCACTAGGAGAACCGCAATGAACCTGCAAGAACTCACTCAACGCCTGCACCAGATCCGTGACAACAACGACTGGCGCGGCTTCCACAGCCCGAAGAACCTGGCCATGGCCGCCAGCGTGGAAATGGCCGAGCTGGTGGAAATCTTCCAATGGCTCAGCGAAGACGAATCGCGCCAACTGCCTGCGGACAAGCTCGCCCACGCCGGCCAAGAGGTAGGTGACGTCATTCTCTACCTGCTGCTGCTGTGCAGCGAACTGGGCCTGGACATGGAGCAGGTGGTACGGGCCAAGCTGGCCGACACCGAAAGGCGCTTCGCCCGATGAACGACCGTCACTTCGATGAGCTGGCCACTCGCTTCGCCGAGAAGATCTATGGCGGCGCCAAAGGCGCGATCCGCCTGGCCGTACTGCAGGCCGACCTGGCCGATGCCCTCCCCGACCGCCCGCTGCGGGTACTCGACATCGGAGCCGGGCTCGGCCACATGGCTTTATGGCTGGCCGAGCGCGGTCACCAACTGACCCTGGCCGAGCCGGCCGCACCCATGCTCGAAGGTGCCCGCACGCGCTTTGCCGATGCCGGCCAGACCGCCACGTTCATCCAGGCGCCATGGCAGGACCTGCTCGGTCAGCTCACCGAGCCCTACGATCTGGTGCTGTGCCACGCCGTGCTCGAATGGCTGGCCGAGCCAGAGAGCATCCTGCCAGTGCTGCACCAACTGACCGCACCTGGCGGGTGGTTGTCCCTGGCCTTCTACAACCGGGATGCGCTGGTTTATCGCAACCTGCTCAAAGGCCATTTCCGCAAGTTGCGCAGCAACCGCCTGGAAGGTGAAAAACAGAGCCTCACCCCGCAGAAACCGCTTGATCCACGTGAGCTCAAGGTGCAACTTGATCCTCTGTGGCAGGTCGAAACCGAGAGTGGCGTGCGAGTTTTCCACGACTACATGCCCAGGGAATTCCAGGCCAAGGCCGAGATGCTCGACCTGCTGGAAATGGAACTGGCCCACCGCCGCCACCCGAGCTTTGCCGGGCTTGGCCGCTACCTGCACTGGATGTGCCGCCCTCGCTGACCCACCCGCCGGGAGGATTTCATGCCGTACCGCCTGCTGTGCCTGGCCTTGCTCCCGCTTGCCCTCAGCGCCTGTCAGGGCAGCAACCCGTACGTTGCCAGCAGCCGCCCCTTGCCGCCGGCCCCCGCGCAGGCGGCCAGCACCTTCGACGCCAGTGCCTACCCGGCCCCACCGCGTGACTATGGCCGTTACCGCAGCTGGAGCTGGCGCGACGGCCAGTTGCCAAGCGGCACTGCCGACGCCGACCCGGGGCAACTGGCCGATGCCGTCAGTGGCGCCCTCGACCAGCATGGACTGCGCCCGGCCAGGGGCGCGACCGGCGACTTGCTGGTCAGTGCCGACATGCGCCTGGAGCGGCGTTTGCGCCAGGTACGCGACTATGATTACTACGACCCCTACTACGGCCCCGCCCCCTACGGCGGTGTCGGTTTCGGCGGTTACCGCAACGGTTACGGCGCCTATGGCAGCGTGCCGATCGTACGCACTTACGAAGTTGAAGTGATGGTGGTGCGCATCGACCTGTTCGACGCCCGCAACGGCCAGCCGGTGTGGAGCGCGAGCGCTGAAAGCGGCAGTGACAAAAGCTCGCCGCGTGACCGCGAAAGCGCATTGCGCGAATCGGTACACAAGGCACTCAGCGGCTATCCTCCCAGTTAATGCCTAACGGAGAACCATCATGTTGCGTCGCTTCGTTCTACTGTCATTCGTGCTGTTGCTTGCCGCCTGCTCCAGCAACAACGTCCAGCAGGATTTCGACGCCAGCCGAGACTTTGCCGCGTACCGCAGCTGGGCATGGCAAGAGCCGGCCCTGCACTACCGCCCGGATGACCCGCGTATCAAGAGCGACCTCACCGAACAGCGGATCCGCCAGGCCGTCGCCGACCAGCTCGACCAGCGCGGCCTGCGCCCGGCACAAGGCAATGCCCAACCTGATGTCACTGTGCGTGCCTACCTGATCGTCGAACAACGCCAGCAGCAGATCACCACCAACTACGGTGGTGGCTGGGGCGGTTATTGGGGTGGCTATTGGGGCGGGCCGATGTACAACGAAACCCGTAGCGTCGATTACAAGGTAGCGACCATCCAGGTCGACATGTTCGATGGCCGCGACGGCAAGCTGGTCTGGCGCGGCAGTGCAGAGCAGATCATGAACAACTACCCGCCCAGCCCTGAGGAACGCAACAGCGCCATCCAGAAGACCGTTGGCCAGGTACTGGGCAATTACCCGCCAGGCAGGGCCAAATGAGCATGGCATAGCCCGTTCGTCAGATCGCGTCTACCCTGTTGATAAACCTGCTGAACGGGTAGACGTGTTCAACGAATAAGGATCGACCTGCCAATGCAAAGCATTGTTCTGCTGATGTGGCTTGCCTTGTGCACTGAACAGGATATTCGCGAACGCCAGATCGCCGATGTCCTGACCTTGGGCGTAGCAGCCTGTGCGCTGATCTGGCTGTTCTTCACCGGCCACACCTGGATTGGCGCCGACGCCAGCGATGCCGGCTGGGCATTGGCCATCGTCATGCTATTGACCTTGCCCGGCTACATGCTCGGCCACTTCGGCGCTGACGACGTCAAGCTGATGGGCGCCCTGGCGTTGGCGACCAGTCATCAGTATGTGCTGGGGACCTTTATCGGTGCCGGCGTCAGCGTGTTGCTGTGGCTGCTGACTCGCCGCCGCCTGTGGACCCTGTTCAACCCCAAGGTAAAGAAGCGGCTGCAGGCGCTCACCGAACAAATGGGCGACAAACAAGCCTTCGTGCCTTATGTGCTGGCCGGCTTTCTGCTCACAGCGGTATGGATCCAATAATCAGTCCCGTTGTCCGATAACTTGTACATGCGTTGTACAGGTTCGCAAGCAGCGTCTATGGTTAAGCTGCCAGAGCGTCTGGCCCGGGAGCAGGGCCGCTTAGGAACAGGGAGTTGATCGTGAACAAGTCATTCAGCGAGGTGAAGGTTCTGGTGGTCGATGACCAGCCCCTGATCGTCGAACAGTTGTGTGAGTATCTCGAAAATCATGGCCACCATTGCGTGGCCGCGCATTCAACAGACGAAGCCATCGAGCGCTATGTGGCAGATGAATCCATTGGCCTGGTGCTGTGCGACCTGCACATGCCCGAGCGCGATGGCATTGAACTGGTGAGGGCGTTGAAGGAAATTGCCGGGCGCCAGCGCGTGTTCGAAGCGATCATGCTCACTGGCCGAGCCGACAAGCAGGACGTGATTCGTGCGCTGCGCGAAGGCTTCGCTGATTACTACCAAAAACCCGTTGACCTCGACGAACTGCTGGAAGGCGTGCGTCGCCAGGAGCAGGTTTTGCTGGAGCGCAAATCCAACTTCCAGAACCTGGGCAGTCTCAACAAACGGTTGCAAGACCTGGCGGGCTGCATCGATGAGCTTTACCAGGACCTGGAGAAAGCGCGGGGCCAGGGCGTCCACCGCCGCGCCAGCGATGTCGAAGAGGGCGAGAGCGATCTGCCCGCCGCGTTCGAGAAGCTCTCACCACGCCAGCTGGAAGTGGCCCGGCTGGTGAGCAAAGGCAAGACCAACTACCAGATTGCCTGCGAGCTCGGGATCACCGAAAACACCGTGAAACTGTACGTTTCGCAGGTGTTGCGACTGACCCATATGCACAACCGCACGCAACTGGCGCTTGCGTTGACACCCAGTTCGTCGCCGGTGCACCAGCGGTTCACCACCCATTGAGTGAAACGGTCTTCACAGGCCCTGTCACCGGCAGCCGCCGATAGGGCCTGAAGACCCGACGCTCAATCCAGCTGATAGCTGACGCTCAGCATCAGCCGAGGCCGGCGGTTCAGGCTGTCCAGTGCCACATCCGCCAGCGGCTTGGCCACCTCCAGCGCCACATTGCCATATCGCCCGCCTGCCAGGCGCACGCCCAGCGCTACCGAACTAAGGTGCGCATCCTCGAAAGGCCCGCCGTTGTACCAGGCGTGCGCCGCATCGAGCACCGCATAGGGCTGCACCCGTTGCAACCAGGCACGGCCAGCCATAATGCTGTAGTTGAGCTCGTAAGCCACACCCCAGCCCTTGTCACCTGAGGCCTGGTCGCTCGGGTAGCCGCGGCCGAAACGCTGCCCGCCAAACACCGCTCGCTCACCGTCGGGCAGCCTGTAGTCACTCCAGTGCACTGCGGCCGACACGACGCCCTGCCACTTTTCAGACAGTTGGTCGCTCTGCAGCCCGGCGATCCGAAAGCGCAGAAAGTCCATGTCGTAGTCCGCATCGCTACGCGCCCCCAGGTAGTCCATACCCTGATAGACCCCAGCGCTGGCGATGCGCAGGCGACCGGGATCTGCCTTGCGCCAGTCGCCTTCGAATGACAGCGCGCGAACATAGGTGTCGTACTCGGGTAAGCCGCCCGCCCGATACTCAATGTGCTCGCCGACCGAATAAAAACGCCCGGCCACGTTCACCCATTCGTTCGGTGCAATCATCAGGGGCTGGCCGAGGCCGATAGAATAACGCTCGCTCTCAAGGCGCTGATTGATGTCGGCACCGCCATCCAGCCGGACACGAGTACGCGGCTCACTGCGGTACCGTGCAGCGCCTAGCAGCAATTGGTTGCCGTGAGCGTCCAGAGGCTGGCTGTAATCAAGGCGCTGGTAATCAACGTGTTCGTCACCGGCCGGCAGCAGAAAGCTCGCAGTCAGTTGCTCGGCAAAGCGTGTCTGGCCATTGCTGGAGATTTTGAACAGCGCCTGCAGGTCCCCGCGGCTGCCGTCACTCAGGGTCACGCCAGCATCAACTGGCCTGCGCCACGCACGTATTTTCAGACGGTTCGCGTCTTCAGGGGCCGGCCCCACCGCCACTTCAGCCTTCACATTGATACCCGGTAGCCGCTGCACCGCGCCGACATAGCGCTCGAGCGTTTCCTGGGTCAGTGGCCGCTCGGCGAGCAGGCGTCCTGTCACCTGCTTGAGGTAGAGCGCGGGCGGGCCGATATCACCCAGCAGTTCATAGTCCTGGATGTACCCTTCCACCAGCACCACATGCACACGGCCATCGGCAAAGTCCTGAGGTGGCAGGTAGGCATACGACAGCGGGTAGCCATCATGCTGGTAACGCTGGGTCAGTCGCTCAGTGAATTGCTGCAGATCACCCAAGGAGATCTCGTGCCCAATCAATGCTTGATAGTGCTCACGCAATTCACTCAGCGGGTAAACCGTACCGCCCTCGAAGCGCACCTTGTGCAGCACGAATCGGGCATCTGACGGCAAGCTCTCGGGTGCAGCAGGTAACACGACATGCAGCGCCGGGGTAACGGGGCGATAGGTATCTACCGGCAGGTTGGCGGTGGGCAGGCGGCGCTCGTATTCATGGGTATCGAGAAAAGCCGGCAACGGCTCGGCAAGGGCCAGGCTGGCCCAGGTCAGCAGTAACAGGGGCACGACCGCAAGACGCATAGGACGCTCCACGATCCCTTGGGCGCCGGGGCGTCGGCCGGCCACACCCATCACCAGCAAGCGTAGGTGCTGCCCCGGCAAACGTCGAACGGCTAATCGCTGACCTGGAACGCCACCCGCGCGGTTTCACCGCTCTCATCGAGTGCGCTGAGCTCGATCTGCCCGGCCTGCTCAAAGCGCACCCGCATGCTGCCCTGGCCCTCGGTCTGGCCAAGGGGCTGGCCGTTGAGGAACCACCAGCGCCGCCCACCCCCACCCAGGGCCGAAACCTGCAGTTGCAACGGCTCGCTGCTGGTGGCCGGGCGGCGCAGGTTGTCGCCTGGGCGTACACCGACGATGGACAGGGGCGGTGCCGTGGCAGGTACCTGCGGCGGGCAGCTTGGGTCCACCGCCGGCAGCCGCGCCGCACGCCGCTCGACCCGCGCCAGCCAAGGCTCGAGCGGGGCCGGCCAAAGGGCGACATCGCGCGCGTGGGCACCTGGGCACGAGCCATCCACCCGCAGCCCCTGCGCGTTGACCCAGACCTGCTCACGCAAACCCAGCCCAAGCGGTTGATCGGCTGCCTGCAGGGTCGGCGGGGTGGTGCCGTCGAGTGTCCAGGCAAAGCGCTGGCGCCTGCAGTTGGGGTCTTGCCAGTTCATGGGCTGGCCCAGCGGCCAGCAGATCGCGGCCACGCCAATGCTGGCGGGCACCTGTTCGACCGGCACGCCAAGGCCCCGCTGGCTGTCACGGTTGGTCAGCAGGTCGTGAATCTGCAGCATCAGCGGCGCCGCCGAAGCCAGGCCGAACTGGCCGGGCACTGGGGTGCCGTCGGGCCTGCCAATCCACACGCCAATCAGATAACGCGGCCCGACGCCGATCGACCAGGCATCACGAAAGCCATAGCTGGTACCCGTTTTCCAGGCCAACTGCGGGCGTTGCACCAACTGCGCGTGCGGGTCACGGTCCGGCCGCGCCTGGCCGCTGAGAATACGCCGGATGATCCACGCCGCCCCCGGCGACAGCAGACGCCGCTCCAGCAGCGGATCCTGCGGTTGCAGACGCACCCGTGCACTGTTGCCGCCACGGGCCAATGCCGCATAACCACCCACCAGCTCCTCCAGGCGGCTGCCTGCGCCACCGAGGATCAACGACAGATTAGGCTCGGCCAAAGGCGGCAGCGCCAGCGGCATACCGGCCATGCGCAGTTGCGCGGCAAAGCGTTTGGGCCCATACGCTTCGAGCAACTGCACCGCCGGCAGGTTGAGCGACAAGGCCAGCGCCGAACTGGCCGAGACCGGGCCGCTGAAACCCATCGAGAAGTTGCCAGGCCGGTAATCGCCATAGCGGCGCGGTACATCCTGCAGCAGCGATTCGGAATGGATCAGGCCGTCGTCCAGGGCCATGCCATAGAGGAACGGCTTGAGGGTCGAGCCCGGTGAACGCAGCGAGTGGACCATGTCGACGTGGCCGAAACGGCGCTCATCGGCAAGGTCGATCGAACCCAGGTAGGCACGCACGGCCATGCTCTGCGCATCCACCACCAGCACGGCCGCGGAGGTACGTTCCGGCAAGCGGGCACGCCAGCCCAGCAGCAGGTCCTCGAGGCGCCGCTGCAACGAGGCATCGAGCGTGGTGCGGATCAACGGCGGGCTGCCGAGAGTGTTCAGGCGGCGCGCCAGCAGCGGTGCCAAGGCTGGCTCCTTACGCGGGGCCAGCAATAACGGCTCTTCGGCAGCTTCCTTGATCTGCCAGGCAGGCCACACCTGATACTCGTCCAGGCGCTGCAGCACCTTGTCCCGCGCACGCTGGGCGCGTGCGGGGTGACGGTCCGGGCGCAACCGGCTGGGTGCCTGGGGCAGCACTGCCAGCAGCGCCGCTTCGGCAGGCGTGAGGTGCATCGGCGATTTGCCGAGGTAGGCCCAACTGGCCGCCGCCACGCCCTGCAAGGTGCCACCGAAGGGTGCGCGATTGAGGTAGATCTGCAGAATCTCGTGCTTGGACAGGTGCCATTCCAGCTGCGCCGTACGCCACAGTTGCCGCAGCTTGCCTGCCAGCGTGCGTTCGTGCGGGTCGAGTAAACGCGCAACCTGCATCGACAGCGTGCTGCCACCTGAAACAACCCGCCCGCCGCGCACGTTCAGCCATGCCGCGCGCACCAGCGCCAGCGGGTTGACCCCTGGGTGGTGGTAGAACCAGCGGTCCTCATAGGTCAGCAGCGCCTGCAGGTACAAAGGCGAAACCTCTTTGGGGCTGACCGGGTAGCGCCACACGCCCTCGGCATCGGCGAAGCGCCACAAGGGCGTGCCGTCTTCGGCCAGCACGACCCGCGCCAGATCATCTGCCGGCATGGGCAATGGCCAGATACGGTCAGCCAGCCACAACAGGCCGGCGATGCCCACCAGCGCCATCACGCTGGCGCGCAGGATCCTTGCCGCACGCGTGCGCGGTCGCGCTAAGCTAGGCATCGGGAACCGACCGGGCCAGGTAATGGCCAAAGGCTTGGGGACGGCAACCTCGCCGATTCGTACATCAGGAAGCAACTATGCATGTAGAAGGTTTTTTCGAGTGGCTTGGCCAGGCACTGGGTTCGTTGATCCGCTTCATCGTCGACGCCTTGGGCGGCCTGTTCAACCTGCTGGCCAACGCCGGGGGCAACTTCATTGATGGCCTTGCGCGCACACTGGGCATGGACACCTCACTGGTCAGCATCCTTGCCCTGATCGTCGGCCTGCTGCTGCTGTACTCGGCAATCCGCGCCTTCATGCGCGCCTCGATCATCCTCGGGATCATCTGGCTGGTGCTGGGGTTGTGGGTGATGAGCTGGGTGATTCATTGAGCGTGCACCGTCAATTGTAGGAGCGGCCTTGCGTCGCGATCGGGCGCGCAGCGGCCGCAAAAACGGCACACACGATACTTCTTGTTCACCAGAGTTGCTGGTCTGGGGCCTCTATGAGGCCCTTTCGCGACGCAAGGCCGCTCCTACAAAAGAGCAGCGTGCCCTACCTTGATTTGACCGTCATCTCACCCTGCCCATCGCCCACCGCCTGCAGGTTCGGCCGGTACATCGACTCCACTTGCGGCGGCGGTATACGGTAGGTGCCCGGGGTCACCGCTCGCGCCAGATACAACAGGTGAGTGGTGCCATAGCCGTCGAGCTTGAGCGCCGCCACATACCGGTCATCACGGTATTCCTGATGCACCACGCTGGCGTTTTGCATCGACTCACGCCACTGCTTCACTGCGCTGCTGGCATTGTTCAGGCTGGCAGCGCTCTGCGCCAGGTTCTGGTTCTCCAGCTCCAGGCCCGCCGGCAACAGGTCGACCACCAGCGCATCCGGAACCCGCTCCGTGGTCTTGAGCGCCAGATGCACCAGCACCAGGTCACCGCTGCGCACGTTGTGCAGGTCCAGTACCTGGCCGTTCATGCCCAGGTATTCACGGCGGATCTCCATGCCGTTGCCGCCTGCGGCAGGCGCCTGACGTGGATAGCCCGAGAGGGTCAGTTGCTGGTAGACAGTTTCACTACCTTCGTTCTGCACACTCAGCGGCGAGGCCAACAGTGGGCCTTCGAGCTTCATGCCAGCGTCGCCATTGCTGAACTCCCGCACCTCACCGGCACTGTCCAGGCGCGCCTTCCACGGGCTCTCAGGCTTATCGAGCAAGCCACGCCCGGCCAGGTACAGCGCATTACGCTCCTGCGTCGACAGCCAACGGTTGGCGGCCAGCTCATCAGACAGCGCGAACAACCGCTGATCGACCTGGTTGCTGGCCAGATCACTCTCCTGCAGCAACGCCAGGATCAATGCCTGGTCACGCAGGCTGCTGCCGTAATCGGCCATCCAGCCTTTGCTGCGGCTGATACCCAGGCCTGCTTGCAATGCCTCCTGCGAACGCGGCTTGTCGCCCATCTTGTCCAGCGCCACCGCCAGTTGTACCAGCGGCAGGCCGGAGCGCGCATCGGCGCGCCGTTCGAACAGGCTGCGCAAGGCACCCAGCGGAGCCTGCTGGCTGCGCGAAAGTACCAGCGCAGCGTAGGCCTGCACGGCAAAGCGGGTGTGTTCGGCGTTCTCGCTGTAGTCGACCTCGATCAGGTTACGCTCCTGCAAGTAGCGCAGCAGGCGTTCATTGGCTTTCTTCAGCGCCTCGGCCGGCACACCATAGCCTTGGTCACGGGCCCTGAGCAGGAAGTCGGTGACATAGGCGGTCAGCCAGTACTCCTCCTCGCTGTCAGAACTCCACAGCCCGAAGCTGCCGTTGTAGCGCTGCATTCCCAGCAGATGTTCGATGCCCATTTCGATCTTGCGCTTGCGCACCTCGGCCGGCTCGCCCTTGATCCCCAGGCGCTTGAGACTCTGCGCATCGGCGTACAGCGAGGGGTACAGGCCGCTGGTGGTCTGTTCCAGGCAACCGTAGGGGTAGGCTTCGAGGGCACGGATCTGCTCGGCCAGGTTAAGTGGCGGGCGGCTCGACAGCGCCAGGCTGGCTTCCAGCCCGGCCGGTTCGAATGCTGCCAGGTCGGCTTCAGGCAGCGTCCAGGGCTGGTCCTTGAGGGCCACGCGGTAATGCTTGAGCACGGCCGGGTACGCCGGGCGTACGCCCAGCGTCCATTCACGTTCAAAGATGTTTTGCGGCTCGCCTGGCAACTGCAGGCCATTGACCCGCACATGCACCTTGCCCTGGCCCAAGCCACCCTGCGCCTGCACCGGGATCATCAGGGTGGTGCGCTGGCCCTCGGCCAGGGCAACACGCTGCTGGGCGCTCATTGCCAGGCTCACCTGCCCCTCGGTGCTGATATCGACAGTCAGCTGCTGGGCCAGGCCGGAAAGGTTGGCCAGGTCCAGCGCCAGGCTGGTGCGGTCGCCACCGGCAAGGAAGCGCGGCGCCGAGAGTTCGGCAATCAGCGGGGCCGCCACCACGGTCTTGCCCTCGGCCATGCCGAAGTGGTCCTCGGTCCAGGCCTGGGCCATCAACCGCAGTTCGCCATTGAAGTCGGGAATATCGACGCTCGCCTCGCCCTCGCCCTGCTCGTTCAGGGTCACCGGCACACTCTGCCGGGCAACGATGGTGACCGTGGTGTTGGGGCGCTTGCCACCCTTGGCCATGGCTGCGTCACCGCCGAAGGCCAGGCTGGCCAGGCGCCCCTGACCGGCTTCGATCAGTTGGCCATAGATGTCCAGCTGGTCGGCGCCATAGGCCTTGCGGCCGAACAGGCTGGCGTATGGGTCAGGGGTCTTGAAGTCGGTGATGTTGAGGATGCCCACATCCACAGCAGACAACAGCACATGGGCCTGTTTAGGAATACTGCCATCGGCATTGGTGGCCTTGATCCTGACCGTCAGGGGTTGCTTGGGGCGCATTTTTTCCGGTGCCTGCAGGCTGACCGCCAGCTTGCGCTCGGCGCGGCCCAGCGGCAGGTGTAGCACACCGACGGCACGCTTGGGCGTGGCATTGGCCTTGCGCTCACCCGGGCGGATCACCAAGGCACTGATGTACAGGTCGTGGCGAGCCCACTGCTTGTCCAGTTGCACATCGAAGGTCTTGCCTTCGGCGGGGACGTCGATCTCCTGCCACCACAGCGGGCCATCGCTGGATTCGATCATCAGGTAGCCATTGCCGGCAGCTGGCGGGGTTACCGTGACCTTGGCAGTAGCGCCATCAGCGTAAGCCGGCTGGTCCAGCGCCAGCTTGACCTGGTCGGGGCGCACTGCGCCGCCTTCGGCATTGTCCTGGGCGCGATACCCCGCCCAGAAGCGTTCGCTGGACACCAGGCCAGTCTGTGGGTCTTCCACCTCGACGCGGTAAGGTCCCCACTCGACCTGGAAGGTCAGCTTGGCAGTAGAGCCCGCTTGTACATTGACGCTTTGCTCACTCTGAGTGAGGAATTTTTCGTTGTAGTTGTAGCTCCAGCCGTCACTTTGCGAGTAGTTCCAGTAGTAATCGCGGCGCTCTCGGATCAGCCGTACCTTGAGGTCGCTGGCAGCGAGCTTGTTGCCGTCTCGGTCGGCCACCAGGAACTCGAATTCCACCGGGCCGTCGCTGTCGGTTTCCTCGCCCTCGAACACGCCACGCAGGCCAGGCAGGCGGTCGGCGGGCCAGATCGGTTGTTCGAGACGACGGGTGATCGGTCGGCCACCGGACTCCTGCAAGCTGGCCTGCACGGTCAACTGCAGCGGCGAGCGCGCTTCGGCCCAGCGGCTTTCGATATCGACCACGGCCTTGCCAGCCTGATCGAGGGTCACTTCATCCAGCTCCAGGTCTTGGTTCAGCTCGGTTTCGGTGACCGAACCAAACTGATAACCCGGCAAAGCAGGTACCGCTTCGCGCAAGGGGCGCACGTACGCCTGGCCGCTCAGGCGATTGCCCGCCGCCGGCGCACCGTAGAGGTACCGGCCATGGACCTGGACCTGCGCCGTTTCTTTGGGCGAGAGCGGTGTGCTGCTGCCCTTCAGTTCAAGCGCCAGGCGTTCAGGAAGGAAGTCTTCGACGAGGAACTCATAGACCTGCTTGCGCCCCCCGCCAAGGTCGAGCAGCAGTTGCCAACGACCGGTCGGCGCTTCTGTAGCCAGTTGCAACTGGTACTGATAAAGGCCGTTGGCATCGGCCTCCCAGACAAACTTGCGGCTGACCTGCTCATCCGGGCGGCGTACCTCAACACCGACTGGCTGGGCCTTCACCGGCTTGCCATCCTGGTCGCGCAACAGGCCGTTGAGCAGCACCGTCTCACCCGGGCGATACAGGTCGCGCGGGCCAAAGATAAAAAACTGCAGCGGGTTTGCCTGCGGGCCGGTGATGTCGAATTCGGCCAGGTCCAGCGCTGCAGTGTTCAGGCGTAGCAGTGTGGTATGCACACCCTGGGTCGCGATCAGGGTATCGGCCTTGGCCGTGAGCGGCAGCTGGGCATGGCCTTGGCCATCGGTCTTGGCCTGGGCCAGCAGCTTGCCCTTGTCGTCATGCAGTTCGAGGTTTACCTGGTTGAGCGCCTTGCCGCCCTCCAGGGCCTGGGCAAACACGTCAAGACGGTCGCGATAGCGGTGGGCCGAGACGCCGATATCGCTGAGGGTGAACAGCGTCGCCGGCTGCGAATAATCGTAGGTTCCTGACGCGCGCATCACTGCCAGGTATACGCCCGGCTCCTGCAGCGGCTTGATCCCGGCGATCGGCAGCAACACGGTCTCACGGGTATTGCGCGCCGGGTTGAGGTCGAACCGGCCGCTGTAGACCAGGTCGGCCAGGGCCAGGGTTTCCTTGGACTGGTAGTAGTAGAGGCTGCTGTTGCGGCCCCAGTTGACCAGGAAGGTCGAGAGCATGTCCGGCTTGACCCGGAAAAACTCGACATCGACCTTGTCGACGTTCAGGGCAATCACCGGCAGGCCCTCGGCCAGCCGCGTAGGCAGCAGCGAGCCACGGCTGGCGAAGCCGATGGTCGGCTGCATGTCGCGGGTTTCCAGGCGGGTCACCGACTCGCTTTCCAGCTGCTTGCCGTTGACAGCCAGCAGGCCCTTGTCGACGGTCAACACAAGCTTGCGCTGCGGCTCGAGGTGACGCAGGCGCAGTTCCATCTGGTTGTCGGCAAGCTCCCAGGCACCGTCGACCTTGCCTTTGACGGTATCGACCAGATGCAGCTTGGCAGCGAAGTTCTGCTTGGCGTCCAGCGGTGCGGAAAAACTGACCGAGAGGGCACTGGCGCCGTCGAGCTGCACTTCCGAAACATCCAGTACGCTGAGCTCACGGCCTTCGTAGCGTTTGGCGAGTTCGGCAGGGTCCTGGCGCTTGGGCGCAGCAGATTCGGCCGGGGTGCTTGCCGCCGGTTTTTCGGTGGCGGCAGGTGTGTCTGGCGTGGAGGAATCACAGGCACTGAGCAGGGCCAGCGCGCAGGCCAGCAACAATCCTTTGTTGAACATGGAGTGGGGACTCTAATCGGCAGCGTATGCGTGAAGGCAGCAACTATAGCGCAACGGCAGGTGGCTGGCCGTTAGAATGCGGCCTATCGATCCAGAAGGGCCGCTATGCGGGCCTGTTTTCCCAGGAACTCAAATGTCGCAAATTGCCACCGACTGGCAGCACCGCCTCACCCACCGCAAAGTCTGGGCCCTGGCCGCACCGATGATTCTGTCCAACATCTCGGTGCCCTTGGTGGCCCTGGTAGACAGCACGGTCATCGGTCACCTGCCCCACGCCCATCAGCTTGGCGCAGTGGCGGTGGGCGCCACGCTGTTCACCTTCATGGTCGGCCTGATGGGCTTCCTGCGCATGGGCTCCACCGGCTTCGCTGCCCAGGCCGCGGGGCGTGCCGACGGTGCTGCGCTGCGCCAGGTCCTGGTGCAAGGCCTGCTGCTGGCGGTGGGCTTTGCCCTGCTCATCGGCCTGCTCGCCCTGCCCTTCAGCCAACTGGCGCTGCACGCGATGCAACCGAGCCAAGCCTTGCAGCAATCGACCGAGGCCTTCTTCCATACCCGCCTGCTCGGCCTGCCGGCGGCGCTGGCCAGCTACGCGCTGGTCGGCTGGTTCCTCGGCACCCAGAACGCCCGAGCACCGCTTGCCATATTGCTGACCACCAACCTGCTGAACATCGGCCTCAACCTATGGTTCGTTCTTGGCCTGGATTGGGGTGTGCTGGGGTCGGCGCGGGCGTCGGTGATCGCCGAGTGGTCGGCCGCACTGCTGGGCCTGGCCCTAACCCGCCCTGCCCTGCGCGCCTACCCCGGGCATATCGCCTGGGCGGCACTCAGGCGCTGGCAAGCCTGGCGGCCGTTGCTATCGGTCAACCGCGATATCTTCCTGCGCAGCCTGGCCTTGCAGCTGGTGTTCCTGCTGATCACCGTGCAAGGCGCGCGACTGGGTGAGGCCACGGTGGCGGCCAATGCATTGCTGCTCAACGGCCTGCTGCTCACCGCCTACGCCCTCGACGGCCTGGCGCATGCGGTGGAAGCCCTGTGCGGCCATGCCATTGGCGCCCGCGATCGCGACACCCTGCGCCGCTCGCTGGTGGTGGCCTGTGGATGGTCATTGATTACCAGTCTGGGTTTTGCCGGGCTGTTCCTGCTGGCCGGGCATGTGTTCATCGACCTGCAGACCGATATCGAGAGCGTACGCGCGGCCGCCTATCCGTACCTGCCGTACCTGGCGGTACTGCCATTGGTAGCGGTGTGGAGCTACTTGCTGGACGGGCTGTTCATCGGTGCCACGCGGGCGCGGGAGATGCGCAATGCAATGCTGGTTTCGGTGCTGGTTGCATTGCCGCTGGCGTGGGCCATGAGTGGCTTTGGCAACCACGGTTTGTGGTTGGCGTTTCTCGGGTTCATGGCGTTGCGGGCGGTGACGTTGGGATGGGTGGGCTGGCGCCTGCAACGAAAAGGACTGTGGATTCACTGATGCTGGGGCTGCCTTGCAGCCCTTTCGCGACGCAAGGCCGCTCTACGAGCGACCGCTGTAGGAGCGGCCTTGTGTCGCGAAATGAGGGCGCAGCCCTCACCTGCACACTCACAGCCATACACAATCCCAGTGAGAATACTCGCCAGCACGCTGTACCAGTCCGGCACGGATTGGGTTGGCGATGATGTATCGAGCAACGGCCCTGATGTCCTGCTCACGCCGTAACGCTCGGTCATGGAAGCCAGGTTGCCAGATACGGCGCCTATCAGCTCCGGCTCGATAAAGCGCGCAACTGCTTCGAGATTTGAATGCGCACATCAATTCGCCAAGCGTTCCGTGGCCTAGCTCGATCAGCCAGTGCAGATGATCTGGCATCAAGACCCACGCCAGCGTTCGACAGCACGCTTCCTGATCGCTTAGCCGCAACTGTTGAATGGCGGCTCGGGCGAAAGGAAGATTCTTGAAGATTGGAGCGCGATTGCGGGTAACCGTTGTTAATAGATACAGCCTCCCCTGCTCCGAGTGGCGGCCTTTGCGCAAACGGTGATTGCCTTGACGGTCCATGTCGGTATCCCTTGAACATTGCGTTCAACGGTAGTCAGCCCCATGCAGCCGGGTACGTTTGTTCCTTTTCCTGATGTGACACCGGTGAGGGCTGCGCCCTCATTAGCGACGCAAGGCCGCTCCTACGGGGGTAGCAGGAGCGGCCGTGACAATCACGACGACAGGTAGGAAGACCGGGTCAGCCCCAGGCGCAGTGCATCGAGGAACTGGGTACGCTCTCGGGCGCTGATCTTGGCGCTGGCCACCTTGTCGCGGTAGTGGGTCATCAACTCCTCCGGCGACAGGTGTACATAGCGCAACATGTCTTCGATGGTGTCGTGGGTCTCGATACCGGCGTGGAACACGCTGCCATCGGCGTTCTGGTAAATGTTCACCGAGTCGGTATCACCGAACAGGTTGTGCATGTCACCGAGAATTTCCTGGTAGGCACCGACCAGGAACACGCCCAGCAGGTAGTCCTCACCGTCCTTGAGCGAGTGCACCGGCATGCTGGTCTCGATGCTCTGCTCGTCGACGTACTGGTTGATCTTGCCGTCGGAGTCGCAGGTCAGGTCCTGCAGCACTGCACGGCGCAGCGGCTCTTCGTCCAGGCGGTGCAACGGGATGATCGGCAGCACCTGGCCGATGGCCCAGGTGTCCGGCAGGCTCTGGAACACCGAGAAGTTGCAGATGTACTTGTCGGCCAGCTTGTCGTTCAGTTCGTCCAGCACCTGGCGGTGCGAGCGCTGGCGGGCCTTGAGCGAGTTGTGCAGGCGACGGCACACGGCGAAGTAGCACTGCTCGGCCAGGGCCTTTTCGGCCAGGCTGATCTTGCCATCGGCATATTGCGCTGCCACGTCTCCCATGTAGTGCGTGGCGCGCCAGTAGGTCTCGGTGACCATCTCGATGTCGGTCGGGCCGAGCAGGTCGGCCAGCCACTGCACGGTCTCGGGCAGGCTTTCCTTGTTTTCGATGGTCGGCACGTCGTCGTTGTGTTTCTCGACGTCGGTCACCTGGATCACCAGCATGGCGTGGTGCGCAGTCAGCGAACGGCCACTCTCGGAGAAAATGTGCGGATGCGGCAAGCCCTGCGCGTCGCAGAACTCCTTGAGCATGCCCACCACCACGCCGGCATAGTCGTCCATGTCGTAGTTGATCGAACTGGCGTTGCGCGAGTGGGTGCCGTCGTAGTCCACGCCCAGGCCACCGCCCACGTCGATATGGTCGACGGGCAGGCCCAGGGCACGCAGCTCGCCGTAGTAGCGGATGGCTTCCTTGAAGCCGTGCTGGTAGTCGGCCAGGTTGGCGATCTGCGAACCCATGTGGAAGTGCAGCAGGCGGATGCCCTGGTCCAGCCCGGCATCGCGGAAGCGCTGCACGACCGAAATCAACTGGGCAGCCGACAGGCCGAACTTGGACTTCTCGCCACCGGTGTCTGCCCACTTGCTCGAAGCCAGCGACGACAGGCGAACGCGCAGCCCAACCTGCGGCTTGACCTTGAGCTCGGCGGCCTCTTCGATCACCAGCGCCACTTCGGACTCTTTCTCGATGACGATGAACACATTGTGGCCGAGCTTCTGGCCCATCAGCGCCAGGCGGATGAACTCGCGGTCCTTGTAGCCGTTGCAGACGATGGTGCCGCCCTTCGGTGCCAGCGCCAGCACCGCCAGCAGTTCAGGCTTGGAACCTGCCTCCAGGCCGATGGAAACGTTCTGCGTGGCGATGATGTTCTCTACCACCGCTTCCTGCTGGTTGACCTTGATCGGATACAGCGCGGTGTACTGGCTCTGGTACTCAAGGCGCGCGATGTTGGCGTCGAAGGCACCAGTCAACTGGCGCACGCGGTCCTGCAGAATGTCGGGGAAGCGTACCAGCAGCGGCAGCGACAAGCCGCTCTGGCGCAGCTCATCGACCTGCTCGAACAAGTCGATCGGCGCGCTCTGAGGGCCGTTGGGGCGCACTTCGACGCGCCCGGCTTCATTGATGGCGAAATAACCAGCGCCCCAATGGCGGATACCATAAACACTGCGGCTGTCGGCCACGGTCCATTGGCTACCATCGTCTTTGCGTGTGCGTCGTACGGACATTCAAGTCCCCTATAAAGTCGAAAACACTGCCCCACATGGTGGCGGGCGCAGTGTAAAAGCTGGAAATGACGATTCATCCGTGCCCAGCAATAGACCCTGGTCACGGGAACGAGTTTAGAAAGCGCTGGGCAAAAAATCGCGTGATGGCCTCAGCCCCCGGACTTTTTCGCCTTGAAACCCTGTTTGGTCAGCTCGCCGATCAACAGCTCGACATGGTCGCCCTGGATCTCGATAACCCCGTCCTTCAGGGCACCGCCGGTACCGCAGCGGCGCTTGAGGGTGGTGGCCAGCTCCTTGAGCTGGTCTGGCGGCAGCGGCACGCCGGTGACAGTGGTCACGGTCTTGCCGCCACGGCCTTTGCTCTCACGGCGAACACGGGCGATGCCGTCGCCTTCGGGGATGGTTTGCTGCTTGCAGATGCAGGCACCCACCGGCTGGCTACAGTCGGGGCAGTGCCGACCGGCGTCGGTGGAAAACACGAGACCGCCAAGGGCGGAAAAGGAAGAAGCTTTCTTGGCCACTTTTGTTCCTCTGTGCTGAGGACAAAAACTGGTCGGCAGGAGCCGACCGCGAAGCCCCACTCTGGCAGGGGCGGCGCTACTGCCGCAAGATCCTGCAACAGCCCGAAAAGGGCGCGCAGTGTAACGATAAATCAGGTGATTGCTAAGTACCGGAATGCGCCATTTTGCGAAAGATTTGCGACCCATGGGACCCTGGGACCGCAAAGCGGCCCCAGCCTTAGCCCAGACTGACCTTGTACCGCTGCAGCGCCGCCAGCGAGTCCGGACAGTAGGGCTTGCTGAGGCTTTCTGCCTCAGCCTGGGCGAGGCTGATGAACCTCGCCTCGCTCACCTCTTCAGGCTGTAACCGCAGCGGCGCGTCCGACACTGCCGAATACACCGCGCACCATAACCGGTTGTCGGGCTGGTCGAAGTAGAACCGTTCGTGGAAACGCAACTCGGCGCCCTCGATGCCCAACTCCTCGGCCAGTTCACGGGCCGCCGAGTCGGCATACGCCTCCCCCGCCGCCACCATGCCGCCTGCGGCCACATCCCAATAGCCCGGATACAGCGCCTTGCTCAAGGTGCGCCGGTGTACGCACAACTCACCGGCGCCATTGAACAGCAGAATGAAGGTACAGCGGCCAATCAGACCACGCTGGCGAAGCTCTGCCCTGGGCAGCGCACCAAGCACCTGATCGGCTTCGTCCACCCAGGCGACCAGTTCGCGGTCGGAAGCCGCCCGGTGGGCGGCCTCGTTGGGGCTTATAGCCATGTTCAACCCTGCGACAACAGTTGACGCAGGTCGATGACCGCCGCGTTGGCCCGCGAAATATAGTTGGCCATGACCAGCGAGTGGTTGGCCCACATGCCGAAGCCGCTGCCGTTGAGCACCATCGGGCTCCACAACGCTTCCTGCGACGCCTCCAGTTCACGAATGATCTGGCGCACGCTGACGGTGGCATTCTTCTTCGCCAGCACGTCAGCGAAGTCCACTTCGATGGCACGCAGCAGGTGCGACAGCGCCCAGGCCTGGCCGCGGGCTTCGTAGAACACGTTGTCGATCTGCAGCCAAGGCGTTTCCACCACCTCCTCGTCCACCTGCGGCGCTTGGCCAGCAACCACCGATTCGGTCTTCAGGGTGGTATTGAGCTTGACCCGACCAACACTTGCCGACAGGCGCTGCGACAGCGAACCCAGGCGCGTGGCGACATCGCCCAGCCAGTTGTTCAGGTTGTCGGCACGGGTGTAGAAGATCGCACCCTTGTCGCCAGCCGCCAGGCGGGTCTGGTAGCGGGCAAGCGATTTGATGCCCTCTTCGAACTCCGATTCGCTCGATGGCAGGATCCAGCTCTTGTTGTCGAAGTTGAAGCGCGGCTCGGCCTTGGCAAGGTCCGCATCCTCGGTGGACTGCGACTGCGAGCGGGCGAAGTCTTTGCGCAAAGCGCGGGACAGGTCACGCACCTGGACCAGCACGCCGTATTCCCAGCTCGGCATGTTGTCCATCCACAGCCCCGGCGGGAAGCGATCGTTGGAAATGTAGCCGCCCGGCTTGTGCAGCAGGGTTTCGGCCACAGTCTTGAGCGTTTCGATGGTGGTGTAACCAATCACCATCTGCTGGCCGTTGCGCTCGGCTGCTGCCTGGGCATTCTGCTGCACCGGGAACAGCTCCGGTTCCTGGCTCCAGTACCAGCCCAGCCCGATGCAGACCAGCAGGTACAACCCGATCAGGGTCCCCAGGGCTCGGCTCCAGAGGCCACCCACATAGCTACGGGCGGCAGCACCGCGGCCATCGACACGCTCACGGGGCTCGGCCTTGGCCTCGCGGTTTTTCCAGTCCAGCATGGCTTTGTCCTTATCAGTCACGACGGTTCAGGGCTTTTGACCACAGGCCAGTGCCAGGGTGCCACGGCAAGCCCACGTTGCTGCACTATAAAGCAGACACCACCGTACGCATAAGCGACCAATCGGTCAGCAACTGAATATTCGTCATCAACGCTTTGTTGATCCCGCGCACTCGCATGCCTGGAAAGAGCTGCTAGCATAGAGCCATCATCGCACCTGCATATCCCACTAATAAGTAGTCAGGACATGACCCAAGCCGCGGAGCCGAGCCAAGAGCGCCTCAAGCAGGAGCTCGATCACCTGTTGCAACGCCTGTCGCGCACTCGTTTGCGCCAGGGCGACCAACTTGATCAGCTGACGTTGCCACCTGCTCGCAGGCCGGTGTATCTGCTGCTGCGCGACCATGAGCGCGCCGAGCGTCTGGCCCAGCAACTGGAGTTCTTCGGCCTGAGCGTGCAAGCGCTGTTCAGCGTCGACGCTTTGCTGGCGTCAGTGGCCGAGCAGGCACCCTCTGCCATCGTGATGGATGTCGACTTCAGCGGGCCAGGTTGCGGCATGCAACTGGCGGCACAGGCGCAGTCGGGTCTGGAGCAGCCGATCCCGCTGCTGTTCTTCAGCCTGCACGAAGCCGACACGCCAACGCGCCTGGCCGCAGTACGCGCAGGTGGTCAAGCATTTCTCACCGGCACACTGGAAGCCTCCAGCCTGCTTGAGAAGCTCGAGATCATGACCAGCACCGCGCCTCTTGAACCGCTGCGCGTGCTGATCATCGACGACTCGCGCACCCAGGCACTGCACACCGAACGCGTGCTGGGCAGCGCCGGCATGATCACCCGCAGCCTGACCGACCCGATCCGCGCCATGGCCGAGTTGGCCGAGTTCCAGCCCGACCTGATCATTCTCGACCTGTACATGCCAGCCTGCTCGGGCCCGGAACTGGCCAAAGTGATCCGCCACAACGACCGCTACGTCAGCGTACCCATCATCTACCTGTCCGCCGAGGACGACCTGGACAAACAGCTCGACGCCATGAGCGAGGGCGGCGACGACTTTCTGACCAAACCGATCCGCTCGCGCCACCTGATCACCACTGTGCGCAACCGTGCTGCCCGAGCGCGCCACCTCAAGTCGCGCATGGTCCGCGACAGCCTTACCGGCCTGTACAACCACACGCACATCCTGCAATTGCTGGAAGATTGCAGCTTTCGCGCCCGTCGCGAGGGCCAGCCGCTCAGCTTTGCCATGCTCGACATCGACCACTTCAAGAAGATCAACGACCGCCATGGCCACCCCATGGGTGATCGGGTTATCAAAAGCCTGGCGCTTTTTCTCAAGCAACGGCTGCGCAAGACCGACTTCATCGGCCGCTATGGCGGCGAGGAGTTCGCCATCGTCATGCCCAACACCACACTGGATGCCGCGCACAAGGTGCTCGACGAGATTCGCCGGCGCTTCGCCGAAATCCTCTACCCGGCACAGCCTTGCGACCTGCGGTGCACGTTCAGTGCCGGGGTGGTGCAGCTGGACGATGAGCTCGATGCATTGAGCATGGCCAGCACCGCTGACGAGGCGCTGTATCGGGCCAAGCATGCGGGGCGCAACTGTGTGGTGCGGGTCGAGCCTTAGCCGGCCGGCCCGCGCCCATTAGATAGCGTTAAGCCACCATCGTCATCACCCCGTCACAAAATAGCAATAACTTCAGGCACCTACCCCTCCACCCCCGCAGGAAGTTCGCGGCTATGCGCCTGAAGTGGCTGACCAATTTCAACACCCTGTTGCTGGTGACCGTGTGTATCGCTCTGGGCGCGACCCTTTGGTGGTCGCAGCGCGCCCTGGAGCACCCCTATCAATTGATGGAACGCTATCTGGGCCTGTCGCAGCAGTTCCAGAACCAGGCCGCGCGCAACATCCAGGCTTATCTGGGCAGCGGCGACGCCCTGCGCCATGCGGCGGCGCTGGAGGCCAACCAACAGCTTGGGCAGGCACTGGCCGACTGGCCTGAAGAGCTGGCCGGCCAATTGCGCCCAAGCCTTGATACCCTGCAAGCCTTCACCGCCAACGAGCTGCTCGCGGCCGGCAAACTGGCCGGCGACCCTCAAGCCCTGCTGTTGCAGGCCGAACGTGAACTAGGCGCCAATTTCGAACAACTGGCCGGCTATGCCCGCGACAGCGCCAGCAGCGAGGCGAGCGGTTATCTGCTGCCGCTGCTCGACGCCAGCGTACACCTGGGCCGCCTGTCGCTGGCCCGTGACAAACTGGTCAGCAGCGGCCGCGCCGAGCTGGCCGACGAGGTGGAACGCGAGCTGCAACTGATCCGCGCCCAGGCTCAGGTCATCGACAACCTGCCGTTGCTGGGCGTGACCCGCGCCGCCGAATCCAACGCTGATGATTTCGCCGCCATGATGGGCCTGGAAACGCAGGCCGCCGGGC
Organism: Pseudomonas sp. p106; assembly: GCF_003936645.1. Lineage (NCBI taxonomy): Bacteria > Pseudomonadati > Pseudomonadota > Gammaproteobacteria > Pseudomonadales > Pseudomonadaceae > Pseudomonas > Pseudomonas sp. p106. The sequence goes on along the minus strand of NZ_RHQR01000029.1, from coordinate 15,932 downwards.
AACAGGAAGACGTTGCCGTTGGCCTCAAGCGCGAACTGCAGAGCCTGCTCAACCGCTACCCTGGCGAACTGCAACGCACCCGCGAACAGATCGAGCGGCGCGCAGCCCTGGCCGCCAGCACCAATGAACGGCTCGACGCCGTGCAAAAAGCCATTGCCAGCCTTGAGCCTGAAGTGCGCGGCCAGCACGCCCGTATCGCCAGCGAAGTGCGCCTTATCCAGGGCCTGATGATCGGCCTGATCCTGCTGATCGCCCTGCTCATCGACACATTGCAGCGGCGGCTGACGCGCACCCTGACCGGCCTGGCCCCGGCCCTGTCGCGATGGGCCGAAGGCGACTTCGCCGCCCCCATCGCCCTGGGCAAGACCAACCGCGAGCTGCACGACATCCAGGAATCGCTCAACCGCCTGCGCCAGTACCTGGTGGAGCTGGTCGGCACCATCCGCCACAACGCCGAGCAGGTGGCCGGCAGCAGCCACGCACTGGCCGGCATGAGCGCCGCCCTGCATGACGGCGCAGAGCGCCAGGCCGGTGACACCGGGCAGATCCGCGATGCGCTGGGCGAACTGGAAGCCACCATTTTGCAGGTGGCTGGTGATGCCAGCTCCGCGGCCGATGCCAGCCGCGATGCCGGCCGCGCCGTGGAGCAAGGCCAGACGGTGATCGGCCAGAGCCTTGGCGGGCTGCGTACGCTGGTCGATGAGGTGCAGGGCAATGCCCGCATGATCGAACAGCTGGCCGAGGAGTCGGCCACCATCGGCGGTGTGCTCACCGTGATCAGATCGATCGCCGAGCAGACCAACCTGCTGGCATTGAACGCCGCCATCGAAGCCGCCCGCGCGGGCGAAATGGGCCGCGGCTTTGCCGTGGTTGCAGACGAAGTACGCTCGCTGGCACAACGCACCACAGGCGCCACTGGCGAGATCCAGGCGCTGATCGACCGGCTGCAACAGGCGGCACGGGAGTCGGTGACAGGTATGCGGGCGCAACTGGAACATGCGCAAGCTACAGCTGACCAGGCTCAGGCTGCCGATGGCGCGCTGGACGAGATCGTCAACGCGATCCGCACCATCGCCGATACTGCAGTGCGCATTGCCGACGTCACGGCGCAGCAGAGTGATGCGGTGAGCGAGATTCGAGGGCACAGCGAGCGGATTCATGAGCTGGGTGAAGACAACCTGCAGCGCATCGGTGAAGGGCGCGAGCAGGGCGAGCAATTGCTGACCCTTGGCGGCGAGCTGAACCGTGCGGTGCGGGCCTTCAGGCTTTGATTTTTTGCCTGCACCGGCCCCACACCCCCAACCAAGGCCAACTCCGCTATCATGCCGGGCACGTTCCACCTCGCGAGTCCGCCATGCGCCGCCTGTTTTTCCTGCTGTTCCTGCTGCTGGCCAGCCCTGCCTTCGCCACGGGCCTGCTCGACAACCGCCCCAGCGCCACCCTCGGCGCCGCCTCGCTGAGCAACAGCGCAGACTTTTTGCCCGTACATGAAGCCTTCAAGCTCAGCCTGGTCCAGGCCGATGCGCACACCATCAAACTGCGCTTCGTCGCCACCGACGGCTATTACCTCTACCGCCATCGCTTCCAGTTCCGCAGCGAACCGGCAGACATCACCCTGGGTTCGCCGAACATTCCCAAGGGCGAGGCCAAGCACGATGAGTTCTTCGGCGACGTCGAGGTCTACCACGGGGTGCTCGACATCGAACTGCCGCGCACCGACGCCCGCGCATTCACCCTGCTGGTCGGCTACCAGGGCTGTGCCGACAAGAGCCTGTGCTACCCACCAGAGACGGCACGCCTGAGCATCGACGGCGCAGGGGGGAGCACGGCCGACGCCCCGGCGACGGCCAGCGAGCAAGGCTGGAGCTGGAAATCATTGCTGCTGTTCTTCCTCGCCGGGGTCGGCCTGACCTTCACGCCCTGCGTGCTGCCAATGCTGCCGATCCTCTCTGGCGTGGTCCTGCGCGGCCAGGTCGCCGGCCTGCGCGGCCTGGCCCTGTCGCTGGCCTATGTGCTGGCCATGGCCGCCAGTTTCGCCCTGCTGGGGGCGCTGATGGGCCTGTTCGGTGCAGGCCTGAACCTGCAGGCGCGGCTGCAATCGGCTTGGGTACTGGTGCCTTTCGCGCTGTTCTTCGTGCTGTTCGCACTGGCCATGTTCGGCCTGTTCGAACTCAAACTGCCACAGGCCTTGAACAATCGCCTGGACACGCTCGCCCACCGCACCAAGGGCGGCTCGCTGCTGGGTGCAGCAGTGCTGGGCGTGCTGTCCAGCCTGCTGGTTTCGCCGTGCGTCTCGGCACCATTGGCCGGCGCCTTGCTGTATATCAGTGCCAGCGGTGACGCCCTGGGTGGCGCACTCAAGTTGTTTGCCCTCGGCCTGGGCATGGGCGCGCCATTGTTGCTGGTGGCCACGGGGGGCGCGGCCTGGCTGCCAAAGAGCGGGCCTTGGCTGAACACCGTGAAAAACGCTATTGGTGTGTTGCTGCTGGGCCTCGCCATCGGCCTGCTCAGCCGCGTGCTGCCGGGGCCGGCAACCTTGTTGCTGGTCGGTTTCCTGAGCGTGGGCGTAGCCGTTTTCCTCGGTGCGCTGGAGTTCGTGGTCAAGGCGCCACGCCAACGCCTGGCGCAACTGCTGGGCCTGGCCCTGCTGGTCTACGGCCTGGCCTGCTGGTACGGCGCCCTCAATGGCCAGGGCGACCCGCTGCGCCCATTGCCTGCGCCAACGCCGACAACCGTCGGCAGTGGCCCGGCAGCTTCGGTGGATGCCTGGCAAACCGTCACTACGCCGGCCGCACTTGACGCGGCCCTGGCCGAGGCGAAAGCTGCGGGGCAGCCGGTCTTGCTCGACTGGTACGCCGACTGGTGCATCAGCTGCAAAGTCATCGAGCATGAAGTACTCAACGCAGCGCAGGTCCAACCGCAACTGGGCGCATTCAAGTTGCTGCGTTTCGACATCACCGAAAGCAACGCCGAGCAACGTACCCTGCTCGACCGCTACCAGCTGTTCGGCCCGCCTGCACTGTTGTTCTTTGCCGCGAACGGCAGCGAAATGACCACCGATCGGGTCATTGGCGAGATAAACGCCGCCGAATTTGCGGGTGTTCTGGCGCGCGTGCGCGGCAAACTCGGTCTATAACTTCCCGCGTGCTGGCATATTTCTGCGAACGAGTGACCAGATTTTAATATTTGGTCACATACTTCGCGCGAACCTCGGACATCGTGCTGGCTATTGCCGGGAACTGGACACTTGCCGTCGCTTTACGGCACACTCGCCGCGCTGTGTCGAATTGCCCTACAAATCCAAGGAATCTGCAGATGGCAACGCTACTGGTGCTTCACGGCCCCAACCTGAACATGCTCGGGCTCCGCGAACCGGGCCACTACGGCGCCGTGACCCTGGCCCAGATCAACCAGGACCTGGAGCAGCGCGCCCGCGCCGCAGGCCATCACCTGCAGTACCTGCAGAGCAATGCCGAGTACGAACTGATCGACCGTATTCACGCCGCACGCAACGAGGGTGTGGACTTCATCCTGATCAATCCGGCTGCTTTCACCCACACAAGCGTCGCATTACGTGACGCATTGCTTTCGGTGAGCATCCCATTCATCGAAGTGCACCTGTCCAACGTGCACAAACGCGAACCGTTCCGTCACCACTCCTACTTCTCCGATGTAGCCGTAGGGGTGATCTGCGGCCTGGGCGCCAGCGGGTATCGCCTGGCCCTGGAGGCCGCACTGGAACAACTGGCTGCCAACGCACAGCCCTGATGATAGAAGCCCTGGCCTGAGTGGGCCGGGGTTCGAGAAAAACGTTTCAGATACGTTTTTAACTTAATGCCCCCTGACCGAACCTTTGGGAGTTGATGATTAATGGATATCCGTAAAGTCAAGAAACTGATCGAGCTGCTGGAAGAGTCTGGCATCGACGAACTGGAGATCAAGGAAGGCGAAGAGTCGGTCCGTATCAGCCGTCACAGCAAGACCCCAGCCGCTCAACAGTTCTACGCACCTGCGCCAATGGCTGCCGCGCCTGTAGCTGCTCCGGCCGCTGCTGCCCCGGTTGCCGAAGCTGCCGCCGCTGCCCCGGCCCTCAAAGGCACCGTGATCCGTTCGCCAATGGTCGGTACCTTCTACCGCAAGCCTTCGCCGACCTCGCCGAACTTCGCTGAAGTTGGCCAGAGCGTGAAGAAAGGCGACACCCTGTGCATCGTCGAAGCGATGAAGATGATGAACCACATCGAAGCCGATGTCGGCGGCGTTATCGACGCCATCCTGGTGGAAGACGGTCAGCCGGTTGAGTTCGACCAGCCGCTGTTCACCATCGTTTGATTCGCGGAGAGCCAACGATGTCTGGGAAGCTGGAAAAAGTCCTGATCGCCAACCGCGGGGAAATTGCCCTGCGGATCCTGCGTGCCTGCAAAGAACTGGGCATCAAGACCGTCGCCGTGCACTCCACGGCCGACCGCGAACTGATGCACCTGGGCCTGGCAGACGAGTCGGTCTGCATTGGTCCCGCTTCGTCCAAAGATTCGTACCTGCACATCCCGGCGATCATCGCCGCCGCTGAAGTGACAGGCGCTACCGCCATCCACCCGGGTTACGGCTTCCTCGCGGAAAACGCCGACTTCGCCGAGCAGGTGGAGAAGTCCGGTTTCGCCTTCATCGGCCCGCGCGCCGACACCATTCGCCTGATGGGCGACAAGGTTTCGGCCAAGGACGCGATGATCAAGACCGGCGTACCGACCGTACCGGGCTCCGATGGCCCGCTGCCGGAAGACGAAGAGGTCGCCCTGGCGATCGCGCGTGACGTCGGCTACCCGGTGATCATCAAGGCCGCCGGTGGTGGTGGTGGTCGCGGTATGCGCGTGGTGCACAAGGAAGAGGACCTGATCGCCTCGGCCAAGCTCACCCGTACCGAAGCCGGTGCAGCCTTCGGCAACCCGATGGTCTACCTGGAGAAGTTCCTGACCAACCCACGTCACGTGGAAGTTCAGGTGCTGTCCGACGGCCAAGGCAACGCCATCCACCTGGGCGACCGCGACTGCTCGCTGCAGCGTCGTCACCAGAAGGTACTTGAAGAAGCACCTGCCCCGGGCATCGACGAGAAGGCCCGCCAGGAAGTCTTCAAGCGTTGCGTCGATGCGTGCGTCGAGATCGGCTACCGTGGCGCCGGTACTTTCGAGTTCCTGTACGAAAACGGCCGTTTCTACTTCATCGAAATGAACACCCGTGTGCAGGTTGAGCACCCGGTCTCGGAGATGGTCACCGGTATCGACATCGTCAAGGAGATGCTCAGCATCGCCGCTGGCAACAAGCTGTCGATCCGTCAGGAAGACGTGGTGATCCGCGGCCACTCGCTGGAGTGCCGGATCAACGCCGAAGACCCGAAGAAGTTCATTCCGAGCCCAGGCAAGGTCAAGCACTTCCACGCCCCGGGTGGCAACGGCGTTCGCGTCGATTCGCACCTGTACAGCGGTTATTCGGTTCCGCCGAACTACGACTCGCTGATCGGCAAGCTGATCACCTACGGCAAGGACCGCGACGAAGCCATGGCGCGCATGCGCAATGCCCTGGACGAGATCGTCGTCGACGGCATCAAGACCAACATCCCGCTGCACCGCGACCTGGTGCGTGATGAAGGTTTCTGCAAAGGCGGCGTGAACATCCACTACCTCGAGCACAAACTGGCCAACCAGGAGTGATCGCGTTAGCGTGATGCAGCAAAAAACCCGGCCTTGTGCCGGGTTTTTTGTGGGGTTGTTCTCAGGCCATCGGTTATGCGCTACCACGGTTACCGGCCCGATCGCTGGCAAACCTGCGCCTACAGTCAGATCAGTGCACTGAAAAACAGTGAAGGGCCCGTGGGACCCGGCTCGCCGGCGATTGGCCTGCAAGGCAGCCCCTCAAGTCATCCACAAACACACCGCACTCGCGTAAACTGCCAGCCTTCGCGCAGCCTCGGGCTGCCCCTCTCGATTTACCAAAGGTGCCCGCCATGCCTTGGCTGCAAGTACGCCTGGCCATCAGCCCGGAACAAGCCGAAACCTACGAAGACGCCCTGCTCGAAGTCGGCGCCGTATCGGTCACGTTCATGGACGCCGAAGACCAGCCCATCTTCGAACCCGACCTCAACACCACACCGCTGTGGTCGCACACGCACCTGCTGGCACTGTTCGAGGCGGACGCCGACCCTGAGCAGGTTTTCGCTCACCTGCGCCTGCTGACCGGTGCGCAGCTGCCGGAACACCAGGCCGAAGTGATCGAAGATCAGGATTGGGAACGCAGCTGGATGGACAACTTCCAGCCAATGCGCTTCGGCCGCCGCCTGTGGATCGTGCCAAGCTGGCACGAAGCGCCGGAAAAGGACGCAGTCAACCTGCTGCTTGACCCTGGCCTGGCCTTCGGCACCGGCACCCACCCGACCACCGCCCTGTGCCTGGAATGGCTCGACGGCCAACAGCTCGAAGGCACCCAGGTGCTGGACTTCGGCTGCGGCTCGGGCATTCTGGCCATCGCTGCATTGTTGTTGGGCGCACGCGAAGCGGTCGGTACCGACATCGACGTGCAGGCCATCGAAGCCTCGCGTGACAACGCCCAGCGCAATGGCGTCGCCGACGAGAAGCTGGCGCTGTACCTGCCCGAGCATATGCCGGCCATGCAGGCCGACGTGCTGGTCGCCAATATCCTGGCTGGCCCTTTGGTCTCGCTGGCGCCGCAGCTGTCCGGCCTGGTACGCCCAGGTGGCCTGCTCGCGTTGTCTGGCATCCTTGCCGAACAGGGTGAGGAGGTCGCCGCGGCCTACGCCGCCGACTTCGAGCTGGACCCGATCGTCGTGCGCGACGGCTGGGTGCGCATCAGTGGTCGCCGCCGCTAAGCGGGCCTAAAATACTTCTCTGCACAGCTCCCGGATCGCCGCATGACCGACAGTTTCGTCACCCAGTGCCCGCATTGCCAGACCAGCTTTCGCGTCACCCATCACCAGTTGAGCGTGGCGCGCGGCGTAGTGCGCTGCGGCCATTGCCTGCAGGTGTTCAACGCGGCGAAGCAACTGCTGGAGCAGAACCGCGCCAGCACCGCCCCGGCCGTGCCGCCGATACCGGTGGTCGCGCCCGTCACCGCGCCCGAGCCCCCGGTCAGCGAGCGCTCAGCCGCCGAGCCGCAAGACTGGGCAGCCACAGCGCAAGCCCTCGACGAACTCGACCTGGACCAGGAACTGGCCCGCCTCGAACGCCGTGGCAAGCCAGACGAGCCGCGCCCTGCTGCCCCTGCCGATGCACTGCAGGCGCGGCGTGACGAGCCCGCCGCCGAGCCCCATGGCGACGCACTGTTCGGTAATGCAACCGACGATCACCATGAGCCGCTGGAAACCGTCGATCCCGCCCCGGTACTGCTGGAGCAGGAGCCACTGGACCTGGAGCCCGCCCCAGGCGATCGCACCGAGCCCACACTGGACGGCAACCTGGACCTGGACTTCGATGATGAACCTGCCACGCACCGGGCTGCCGAGCGCGATAACGCGCACGACTTTTCCGAGCGGCTGTCGCCAGATGACGAACCCGTTCACGAAAAAGGCCTGAGCGCCCGCGATGATGACGATACGGATCTGCATCTGGCGGCGCACGATGACACCCCTGCCCCGGCGCTGACTGGCGAGCGCCTTGAACCTGGCTTCGCTGCCAGGCCCCAGCGCCCGTCACGCAAGGAGCCGCTCATCGACGTGGTCGACGACCCTCTGCAACTGGGCTGGGAGAAGCCGCGCCCCCACTGGGGCAAACGCGTGCTCTGGGGCTTGCTCACCCTGCTGGCCGCCGGCCTGCTGGCATTCCAGTACGTGTGGTTCCATTTCGACGAAATGGCGCGCCAGGACCAGTACCGCCCGCTCTTCCAGCAACTGTGCCCGATGCTTGGCTGCGAGGTGCCCACCCGTGTCGACATCGGCCGAATCAAGAGCAGCAACCTGGTGGTGCGCAGCCACCCTGACTTCAAGGGCGCGCTGATCGTCGATGCGATCATCTACAACCGCGCGCCCTTCGCCCAGCCGTTCCCGCTGCTGGAACTGCGTTTTGCCGACCTCAATGGCCAATTGATCGCCAGCCGGCGCTTCAAGCCGAGCGAGTATCTCTCGGGTGAATTGGCCGGCCGTGGCGAAATGCCCAGCCAGACGCCGATCCACATTGCCCTGGACATCCTCGACCCTGGCCCGAAAGCAGTGAACTACAGCCTCAGCTTCCGCTCCCCCGAATAAACGCCGAGCGGCAAGCTGCAAGAGAAGCGAGCCGACAACCGGTCTGGCTTCTTCTTGCCGCGTGAAGCGTGAAGCTTGAAGCTCAAAGGCATAAGCCTACAACTGTTCAGAATTTATCCAAATCCATCTTTATCCGGTCACCGAGAGCGGGTATTATGCCAACCCTTTTTCGACTCCAATGATTCGGCCCCACAACAGGGAACACCTATGTCGGCGGTACGCATCGGCCCATACACACTACGCAACAACCTGATCCTCGCGCCCATGGCCGGGGTCACGGACCAGCCTTTCCGTACACTTTGCAAGCGCCTGGGCGCGGGCATGGTGGTGTCGGAGATGGTCAGCAGCGACATGAGCCTGTGGAACAGCCGCAAGTCGAGCCTGCGCCGCATTCACGAAGGCGATCCCGAGCCGCGCTCGGTACAGATCGCCGGTGGCGATGCGCAGATGATGGCGGCGGCGGCCAGGGCCAACGTCGAAGCTGGTGCCCAGATCATCGACATCAACATGGGTTGCCCGGCGAAAAAAGTCTGCAACAAAGCTGCAGGCTCTGCTTTATTGAGAGATGAAGCTTTGGTCAGCGAGATTCTCCACGCCGTCGTCGGCGCGGTGGACGTCCCGGTGACCCTGAAGATCCGCACCGGTTGGGACCGGGCGAACAAGAACGGCCTGAACGTGGCGAGGATCGCCGAGCAGGCTGGCATCCAGGCGCTGGCGGTGCATGGCCGCACACGCGCCGACCTGTACACCGGCGAAGCCGAATACGACACCATCGCTGCCATCAAGCAGGCGGTGTCCATCCCGGTTTTTGCCAACGGCGATATCACTTCGCCAGAAAAGGCCCGGGCGGTGCTGGACGCCACCGGCGTCGACGGTCTGCTGATTGGCAGGGCCGCCCAGGGGCGGCCCTGGATCTTTCGCGAGATCGAGCATTACCTGGGGACTGGCCAGTATTTGCCGGCCCCGCAGCTGGACGAAGTGGAACGTATCCTGCTGGAGCACCTTGCCGCGCTGCACGCCTTCTATGGCGATGTGATGGGCGTACGTATCGCCCGCAAGCACGTTGGCTGGTACCTGGCAACACGACCCGGCGGCAAGGAGTTTCGCTCCCGGTTCAACGCTTTGGAAGACACACAAGCGCAGTGCGCCAACGTTCGAGCGTATTTCAGCGAACGTCGACAGAGCCTTGAGACAGAGGACGGACAAGGGGTGGCCGCATGACGATGATGACCGAGACATTAGTGAGTGGAACAACGCCCGTGAGCGACAACGCCAACCTCAAACAGCACCTCAACACGCCGAGCGAAGAGGGCCAGACCCTTCGTGACAGCGTCGAGAAGGCGCTGCACAACTACTTCGCACACCTGGAAGGCGCTACCGTCACTGACGTGTACAACCTGGTGCTCTCCGAAGTCGAGGCGCCCCTGCTCGAAAGCGTGATGAATTACGTCAAGGGCAACCAGACCAAGGCCAGCGAGATGCTCGGGCTCAACCGAGGCACCCTGCGCAAGAAACTCAAGCAGTACGACTTGTTGTAAGCCAGAATCCCAATCAGAAAAGGCGGCTCCCTGAACAGAGGCGCCTTTTTTGCTGACTCCACCGCGTTATTGGAATCCGAAATGACCGACCAGACTACCCGCCTGCCAGTCCGCCGCGCCCTGATCAGCGTCTCCGACAAGACCGGTATCCTCGAATTCGCTCGTGAGCTGCAGCAGCTCGGTGTCGAGATCCTGTCCACCGGCGGCACTTACAAGCTGCTCAAGGACAACGGCGTGAACGCGGTGGAAGTGGCCGACTACACCGGCTTCGCCGAAATGATGGACGGCCGGGTCAAGACCCTGCACCCGAAGATCCACGGCGGCATCCTCGGCCGTCGCGGTGTCGACGACGCCATCATGAACGAGCACGGCATCAAGCCGATCGACCTGGTCGCCGTCAACCTGTACCCATTCGAAGCCACCATCGCAAAACCTGGCTGTGACCTGCCGACCGCCATCGAGAACATCGACATCGGTGGCCCGACCATGGTCCGTTCGGCTGCCAAGAACCACAAGGACGTCGCTATCGTGGTCAACGCCGGTGACTACGCCAGCGTCCTCGAGGGCCTCAAGGCCGGCGGCCTGACCTACGCCCAGCGTTTCGACCTGATGCTCAAGGCCTTCGAGCACACTGCCGCTTACGACGGCATGATCGCCAACTACATGGGCACCATCGACCAGGCCAAGGACACGCTGTCCACCGAAGCGCGCAGCGAGTTCCCGCGCACCTTCAACAGCCAGTTCGTCAAGGCTCAGGAAATGCGCTACGGCGAGAACCCGCACCAGAGCGCGGCGTTCTACGTTGAAGCCAACAAAGGCGAAGCCAGCGTTTCCACCGCCATCCAGCTGCAGGGCAAGGAGCTGTCGTTCAACAACGTGGCCGACACCGACGCCGCGCTCGAATGCGTGAAGAGCTTCGTCAAGCCGGCCTGCGTCATCGTCAAGCACGCCAACCCATGCGGCGTCGCCGTGGTGCCTGAAGACGAGGGCGGTATCCGCAAGGCCTATGACCTGGCCTACGCTACCGACACCGAATCGGCCTTCGGCGGGATCATCGCCTTCAACCGCGAACTGGATGGCGAAACCGCCCAGGCCATCGTCGAGCGCCAGTTCGTCGAAGTGATCATCGCCCCGAAAATCTCCCAAGCTGCCCGCGACGTGGTGGCTGCCAAGCAAAACGTACGTCTGCTGGAGTGCGGCGAGTGGCCAGCCGAGCGCGCCGCCGGTTGGGACTTCAAGCGCGTCAACGGTGGCCTGCTGGTGCAGAGCCGCGACAACGGCATGATCACCGCCGAAGACCTGAAGATCGTCACCAAGCGTGCACCGACCGAGCAGGAAATCCACGACCTGGTGTTCGCCTGGAAAGTGGCCAAGTTCGTCAAGTCCAACGCCATCGTCTACGCCAAGCAGCGCCAGACCATCGGCGTGGGCGCCGGCCAGATGAGCCGCGTCAACTCCGCGCGCATCGCGGCCATCAAGGCAGAGCATGCCGGCCTGCAGGTGCAAGGTGCGGTCATGGCGTCGGACGCGTTCTTCCCGTTCCGTGATGGCATCGACAATGCAGCTAAAGTGGGTATCAGCGCCGTGATCCAGCCAGGTGGTTCGATGCGCGATGCTGAAGTCATCGCCGCTGCCGACGAAGCTGGCATCGCGATGGTGTTCACCGGTATGCGCCACTTCCGCCACTGATAGCAGCGGCAAGCTTTAAGCTGCAAGCTGCAAGCAAGAGCAGGCCCAGTCGCTCCTGCTTGCAGCCACAGCCCCTTGAATCCCTGAGTTGTGAGCATTTGAAAGGATCAGCGCGAACCGCTTTTGCTTGACGCTTGCAGCTTGCAGCTTCTCCGAAGGAGCCTGTAATGAAAGTTTTGATCATCGGCAGCGGCGGCCGTGAGCACGCCCTGGCCTGGAAAGTCGCCCAGGACCCACGCGTCGAGAAAGTATTCGTCGCCCCCGGCAACGCCGGTACCGCCATTGAAGCCAAGTGCGAGAACGTTGCCATCGACGTCACCGCCCTTGAGCAACTGGCAGACTTCGCCGAGAAGAACGTCGACCTGACCATCGTGGGCCCCGAGGCGCCGCTGGTCATCGGTGTGGTCGACCTGTTCCGCAGCCGCGGCCTGGACTGCTTCGGCCCGACCAAGGGCGCGGCCCAGCTGGAAGGTTCCAAGGCCTTCACCAAGGACTTCCTGGCTCGCCACAAGATCCCGACCGCCGACTACCAGAACTTTACCGAGATCGAGCCGGCACTGGCCTACCTGCAGGAAAAAGGCGCGCCGATCGTGATCAAGGCCGACGGCCTGGCCGCAGGCAAAGGCGTGATCGTCGCCATGACCCTGGAAGAAGCCGAAGCCGCCGTGCGTGACATGCTCGCGGGCAACGCCTTTGGCGACGCCGGTTCGCGCGTGGTGATCGAAGAGTTCCTCGACGGCGAGGAAGCCAGCTTCATCGTGATGGTCGACGGCCACAACGTGCTGCCAATGGCCACCAGCCAGGACCACAAGCGCGTCGGTGATCAGGACACCGGCCCGAACACGGGCGGTATGGGTGCCTACTCCCCTGCCCCGGTCGTTACCGCCGATGTACACCAGCGCGTGATGGACCAGGTGATCTGGCCGACCGTGCGCGGCATGGCCGAAGAAGGCAACGTGTACACCGGCTTCCTGTATGCCGGCCTGATGATCGACAAGGCGGGCAACCCCAAGGTCATCGAGTTCAACTGCCGCTTTGGCGACCCGGAAACCCAGCCGGTCATGCTGCGCCTGGAGTCGAGCCTGGTGCTGCTGATCGAAGCCGCTTTCGCCAAGGCGCTGGACAAGGTCGAAGCGCAGTGGGACCCCCGCCCAAGCCTGGGTGTGGTGCTGGCTGCCGGCGGTTACCCGGGCGACTACGCCAAGGGCGACGCGATCAGCGGCCTGGAGGCCGCAGCCAAGATCGAAGGCAAGGTGTTCCATGCCGGTACTTCGCTCAAGGACGGCCAGGTAGTGACCAACGGTGGCCGCGTGCTCTGCGCCACGGCCATGGGCAGCACGGTTGCCGATGCCCAGCAGCAGGCTTACCGCCTGGCCAAGGAAGTCACCTGGAACGGTAGCTTCTACCGTACCGACATCGGCTATCGGGCTATCGCCCGCGAGCGCGGTGAACACCAGCAATAACCTTTACCGGATAGCCGCAGCGTCTTGCGCATGCGGCCTTCGGCTCGTCGACAGGGCCCCATCGCGGGCCTTGCCTTCGACTTGGCGCGCCGCGCATAGTTACTACACGGCACATCAGCTAGGAAGGGATCTCGTAGTGCGTCGGCTTCGGATTGCCACAGCTCTGATCGTCAGCTTGCTGACCCTGCTCTGCCTGCTCCCGGCTTCGGCTGACCAAGGCGGAGGCTGGTCCGTTTTGCTCGACGAACAAGCCAACCTGCAATTGAGCGACGTCCGCTCGGATCGCTATCGCAACCAGTTCAGCCCTACTACGCTGAGCGACCTCGATGCCGCACCGGCGCAACAGGCCCTGTGGCTGCACTATCGCCTCGAACCGGGTGACCAGGAGCAACTGCTGCGGGTCTTTGCCCCGGACCTTTCACGCCTGGACCTCTACGCCCTCGACGGCGACAGGCTATTACGCCAGCTGCACCACGGGCGCCAGGCCGGCAACGCCAGCACGACCCTGCGCGGCAGCGATCACGTATTGCCCCTGCCAAACAGCCGCAAAGCGGTGGACATCTACCTGCGCCTGGTTTCCGAGCATCAGCTGCGCCCGGCCATCAGCCTGGAGCCTGCGGCAGTCGCCGCTTCAAACCATGGCCAGCCGTTGCTGTTCGGCATGCTCTTCGGCGGCCTGGTCATGCTCATACTGCACAACCTGATCCGCTTTCTGTACACCCGCTCCAGCACCACCCTGATCCTTGCGCTGTACCATGGGCTGATGCTGCTCAGCGGCCTGATCCTGCTCAACCTCAGCGGCCCCTGGTGGCACCTGTGGCACAGTGCGCAAACTCCGGCCGCCTACCTGACCCTGGTACTGGCGGGCCTCGCGGGGCTGTATTTCACCCAGCACTTCTTCTCGCGCTGCAACTCACCGCAGCTCAATCGCTTGCTGCAGGGCGAAATGCTGGTGGCCGGGGTCAGCGGCCTGATCCTGCTGTTCGTGGATACCCTGCCGCTCAACCTGATGACCTACGCCCTGCTGGCCCTGGGCAGTGTGAGCATGCTGCTGGTCAGCAGCTACCACTGGTACAAAGGTTATGCGCCGGCACGCCTGTTCAGCCTGGCCATGGTGGTGTTCAACCTGGGCGGGCTGGTGCTGCTACCGGCCCTGCTTGGCCTGACCCGCACCTCGACGCCCTGGCTGCTGTGCATTCTGCTCGGGTTGACGGTGGCCAGCGGCCTGCTGCTCAACCTGGCGGTCAGCGAGCGCCTGCGGCGGATGAGCGAAGAGCGCTTCAGCGCCAGCCGCGCACTGGCGGCCAGCGATGCCGAAATCAATGCCAAGGCCGAGTTCCTGGCCAAGATCAGCCATGAAATCCGCACCCCCATGAACGGCGTGCTGGGCATGACCGAACTGCTGCTGGGCACGCCACTGTCGGTCAAACAACGTGACTACGTGCAGACCATCCACAGCGCCGGCAACGAACTGCTCACACTGATCAACGAAATTCTCGACATTTCCAAACTCGAGTCGCGACAGATCGAACTGGACGATGTGCAGTTCGACCTCAATGCCCTGATCGAAGACTGCCTGAACATCTTCCGCGCCAAGGCCGAACAACAGAACATCGAGCTGATCAGCTTCACCCAGCCACAAGTGCCACGGGTCATCAGCGGTGACCCGACGCGCCTGCGCCAGGCCCTCTCCAGCCTGCTGGAAAACGCCCTGAAAAATACCGACCAGGGTGAAATCCTCCTGGTCGTTGCACTGGACCAGCGCGGCGAGGTGCCGCGCCTGCGTATCGCCGTGCAGGACAGCGGCGAGCCACTGCCTGCGGCCGAACGTGAAGCCCTGCTGCAGGCAGAGCTGCACAGCCATCACTTCCTTTCCAGCAACAAGCTTGGCGGCCACCTTGGGCTGATCATCGCCAAGCAGTTGATCGGCCTGATGCAAGGCGAGTTCGGCATCAAGAGCAGCACCAGCATGGGCAACACCCTGTGGCTGACCCTGCCGCTCGACCCCTCTCGCCTGGAGCAACCCTTGGCCGACCTCGACAGCCCATTGCGCGACGCCCGGGTGCTGGTGGTGGACGACAACGACACCTGCCGCAAGGTGCTGGTGCAGCAGTGCAGCGCCTGGGGCATGAACGTGAGTGCCGTACCCTCGGGCAAGGAGGCCTTGGCCCTGCTACGGACCAAGGCGCAC
Source organism: Pseudomonas sp. p106 (assembly GCF_003936645.1). Taxonomy (NCBI): domain Bacteria; kingdom Pseudomonadati; phylum Pseudomonadota; class Gammaproteobacteria; order Pseudomonadales; family Pseudomonadaceae; genus Pseudomonas; species Pseudomonas sp. p106. The sequence goes on along the minus strand of NZ_RHQR01000029.1, from coordinate 806 downwards.
CTGCGTGACTATTTCGACGCGGTCTTGCTCGACCAGAACATGCCGGGCATGACCGGCATGCAGCTGGCGGCCAAGATCAAGGAAGACCCAAGCCTGAACCACGACATCCTCGTGGTGATGCTCACCGGTATCAGCAATGCACCGAGCAAAGTCATTGCCCGTAATGCCGGGGTCAAGCGCATCCTGGCCAAACCGGTGGCCGGCTACACCCTCAAGACCACTCTGGCCGAGGAGTTGGCCCAGCGCGGCCGCGAACAGACCGTGCCGACGCCCTTGCCAGGCACACCGCCCACCCACGAGCTGCCGGGCGACTTCCGCGTGCTGGTCGCCGAGGACAACAGCATCTCGACCAAGGTGATCCGCGGCATGCTGGGCAAACTCAACCTCGAACCGGACACCGCCAGCAATGGTGAGGAAGCCCTGCAAGCCATGAAGGCCCAGCGTTATGACCTGGTGCTGATGGATTGTGAAATGCCGGTACTGGACGGTTTCTCTGCCACTCAGCAACTGCGCGCCTGGGAAGTCGCCAACCAGCGCCCGCGCACCCCGGTGGTGGCACTGACCGCGCACATCCTGGCCGAACACAAAGAGCGCGCACGGCTGGCCGGCATGGACGGGCACATGGCCAAGCCGGTGGAGCTGTCGCAATTGCGCGAGTTGATCCAGTATTGGGCGAACCAGCGGGAAGCCAAGACCGATCCGCTGCATACTTCGTAACCGATAAAGCGCTGTAGGAGCGGCCTTGTGTCGCGAAAGGGGTGCGCAGCAGCCCCAATTCCGTGTGGCGCTGCTGAAATTCTGGGGCT
>NZ_RHQR01000028.1:0-69337 GCF_003936645.1 Pseudomonas sp. p106 | reverse complement strand
CGGTCTGTACTGCTGTGAACAGTCAGAAGCCGGCTTTAGGTCCCACCCACCCCTTCGAGTCCTACCATACAAGCCGGCTTGCCGGCGATGAGGCCGGTGCAGATGTCCGGCAATTCTGCCCTTCAAGCAGGCTCTGCTTCTTTTGTGCGAGCCGTTTTCGTTATAACCACGTCCCCCGTCTCCGGTGCAAAGCTGTCGCTGCGCGCCATCCGCCACATCCGTGCATAGAACTCGCTTTCGATCGAGCCGCTGAGCAATTCGCCGGGCTTGAGGAACTGATGCAAATCAGAAAACAGGCTGATCTCGCTGGTGCTGATGCGCCGTGCCAGGTGCTTGGGCTTGAGCTCCGAGGGGTGCTCCAGGCCGGCGGCCGCCAGCATCTCGGCCAGGGCATGGAGGGTGTTGCGGTGGAAGCTGGCGACCCGCTCGGCCTTGTCCGGCACCACCAGCGCACGCTGGCGCAACGGGTCCTGGGTGGCCACACCGGTCGGGCACTTGTTGGTATGGCAGCTCTGCGACTGGATGCAACCGATGGCGAACATGAAACCGCGCGCCGAGTTGACCCAGTCGGCGCCGATGGCAAGCACGCTGGCGATATCGAAGGCGCTGACGATCTTGCCCGCCGCACCGATACGGATGCTCGAGCGCAGGTTCAGGCCTACCAAGGTGTTGTGCACGAACATCAGCCCTTCGCGCATGGGCACGCCCATGTTGTCGCTGAACTCGCGCGGCGCCGCGCCGGTGCCGCCTTCCTTGCCGTCGACGACGATGAAGTCCGGGGTGATGCCGGTGGCCAGCATGGCCTTGGCGATGCCCATGAATTCCCACGGGTGGCCCAGGCAGAACTTGAAGCCCACGGGTTTGCCACCGGACAGCTCACGCAGTTCAGCGACAAAGTGCAGCAGCTCCAGCGGCGTGCGAAAGGCACTGTGCGCCGCCGGTGAGATGCAGTCCTCGCCCACACGCACGCCACGAGTGGCGGCGATTTCAGCGCTGACCTTGTGCCCTGGCAGAATGCCGCCGTGGCCGGGTTTGGCGCCCTGGCTGAGCTTGATCTCGATCATCTTCACCTGCGGGTCGCGGGCCTGGGCGGCGAAGCGCTGCGGGTCGAAGCGGCCTTGCTCGGTACGGCAGCCGAAGTAACCACTGCCGATTTCCCAAATCAGATCGCCGCCATGCTCACGGTGGTAAGGGCTGATGCTGCCTTCACCGGTGTCATGGGCAAAGCGGCCCATGCGCGCGCCCCGGTTCAGCGCGGCGATGGCGTTGGCGCTAAGTGCGCCGAAGCTCATCGCCGAGATGTTGAAGATCGACGCCGAGTAGGGCACCCGGCACTGCGGCCCGCCAATGGCGATACGGAACGAGGCAGGGTCCGGGGTTGCCACCGGCACCATCGAATGGCTGATGAATTCGAAGCCGGGTTTATAGGCATCGTTGAGGGTGCCGAAGGCTTTCTCGGCGCTTTCGTTCTTGGCCCGGGCGTAGACCAGCGACCGTTGCGAACGGGAGAAGGGCAGCTTGTCGTCGTCGCCTTCTATCAGGTACTGGCGGATCTCCGGGCGGATGGTTTCGATCAGGTAGCGGATGTTGCCCAGGATCGGGTAGTTGCGCCGTACTGCGTGATGGCTCTGGCGCAGGTCGTTCAGGCCAACAAGGCTGAGCAGGGCGGTGATCACCGTCAGCGGCCAGAGCCAGGTGAGCGTGGTAAGCAGGGGAAGGCTGGCGCAGGTGAAAATCAGGCAGATGGCCAGGCAGGCGTAACGGCTGGGTAGAGAGTGTTTCATGGGTCCATCGCAGGCAGGATGACCGGGGCAAGGATAGGGAAACTGGGCGCGCGGAAAACCATGGCAATTGGTAAAACACTGTTACCTGATGACGGGCTGGGGTGTGGTTGTGCGCGATTCCTAGCCCTGTAGGTCAGCCTGTAAGCGGGTGGGTGCGGAGTGATTTATGGAGACCCGTGGAACATGTCATTTGCGGTGAATAGGGCGTTTTAAGGCTTGCACCTACCGAGCTGCCTTGGAGGTGCAATTACGCAGATTCCTTCATGTATTTTTTGGTGACAACAATTTTCGCACCATATCCCTTGGTGGTTATAGTGTTGACAGGTCCGTGGTTGGCCATTCCAGCGTCCGAGGAGGAAGCTCAGTGCTTTATCCAGTTGTGATTTTTCCTGGCGATGAGCAACACGCTTGGGGTATCGACGTTCCAGATATTCCGGGCTGTTTCTCAGCTGGTGATGATCTCGACGATGCTATGGCGATGGCCAAAGAAGCGATCGAAGGTCACTTGGAATTACTGGCCGAGGATGGAGCGGCGATTCCTGCCGCTAATAAGTTGACCGTCCATTCGGCCAATCCTGAGTATGCAGGCTGCACTTGGGCAGTAGTTGATATTGATATAACGAAATATCTAGGCAAGGCTGAGAAGTTGAATATAACCCTGCCTGGCCATTTGCTTAATCGTATCGACGAGTATGTAAAACATCACCCTGAGCAAAAAAGCCGTTCCGGTTTTTTAGCATCAGCTGCACTTAGAGTGTTGCAAGAAGCCTAATAGAGTTGTCGGTGTTAACCAGTTTCAGTAAATGAAATAACTAGGGAAAACAAATATTTGAACAGGATGTTCGCCAGGCTCAAAGATGGCCTGGGCCTGTAGGAGATCAGTCAGTAACTGACAAGGCATGCTTGTCTAGAGTGAATAAATATGCCCGCCATTGTGGCGGGCTTTGCATCTTTGAGCGGCTGCGGAAAATACAGAGCGAATTATTATGTAACTTCGGTGTGCTAGATGCTGCTTGGTTCCGATCTCTCGCAATGGCATCGTGGATACCTTGGCCGATAAACAGAAAGCGGAGCTTCGCGTAATCAATAAAGGGTGGAAGTAATGGAAAAGAATCTCTTCGATCGTCTGGTGGAAAGCATGACACAGATGGATGAGATCGATCGCGGTGAGCGCCAGGCTTCGCGCGAGTTCCACGTTGATGCGGTTCAGGTCAAAAAAATCCGCCAAGCAACGGGTCTCTCCCAGGCTGCCTTCGCCAAACGCATCAATGTTGCTGTAGGGACCCTACGGAATTGGGAACAAGGCCGCCGCGAGCCAGAAGGCCCCGCTCGTGCTCTGCTTCGTGCAATACAGAACGACCCTAAGCATGTGCTTGCAGCATTGAGCTGACGTCTTCGGGACAGCTTCAAGCCTTCCCTGTCCCTCCCAGTTAGTACCACGCTCCAACAATCCAGAACTAGGCTGAAAGCCACGTCACGCTTGGCCTCTAGCTTCGCAGGGCGTCTAGCCATCGCGACTTGTTGGGGGACGTCAGGGCAGAAGGTTGGCTTAGCTTGGGAAGTGACCCACCGCAGGGAGCGGCGTGACCTTCACAGAATAGACATCACTTTATGCATCGCCAATTTGGCGATATCTTCAGATCACCTCTACCAAACCGATTTCGTGACAAGTACCGCATCGAGCTAAGAGAGCGGGACCACTTACCGCCGCATGTGCACCTGACTGGTGGCGGTGTAGACGTGGTGATCAGCCTTGAATCTGTTGTCGTTACACAGGGCAAGGCACCGGCCAAAGTGGTGCAAGAGGCCCTAGCGTGGGTCGCGGCCAATCAGGCCGATCTGTTGAAGGAGTGGATGAAATGGCATCGATGAAACGTCCCCGCCTGCGGGCTGTTCAGGCACGGCCCAGCGCACGGCTGGAGCTGACTTTTACCAATGGCCAGCGATTCGACTTGGATATGAGTGACGCGCTTGCCGCGTATCCAGGCTTGGCACCTCTTGCCAAGCGTGAGGCGTTCCAAGGTGCTGTATTGGGTGACGGGGGCTGGTCAGTGGAATGGCCTGCGCTGGATATTCAAATCGGTGCAGACACCTTGTTGCTGGACGCCCTTGCCCAGACAGCGCCGGATGAAAACACGCGGATTTTCATCCGCTGGCGCCTGCGACATCGGATGACGCTCGATCAGGCTGCCGAAGCATTGGGCGTTAGCGCACGTAGCATCAGCCGATATAGCAGTGGTCGAGAAGCAGTGCCGCGTACATTGGCGTTGGCCTGTTTGGGCTGGGAAACGTTGGGGCAGAAGGTTGCCTGAGCTTGGCGGGGCAGACCCGTTCTGGACTGCGAAAACAAAAAAGGCCCACCTTACGGTGAGCCTTTTTTGATACTGCGGATGGTGCGGCACCAGACGAACGGTCCTGGTCGGCGACGCCAGTTTTTTCGCAGATCTGGAATTCGGTGGAAAATTTGACGTACCTCAAAAGGTGACTATAAATCATTCAGCTATTTATGGCTCTCAGTGAAATCGAACTCGGACGTTTTAGTGGGGTTATGTTAAATCTCACTCAGCCATTATTCTGTCGTATCTATTCTGGCAATAGCCACAAGTTCCCTCCAAGTACTGATCTTCCAAAACTAAACTCTCGCCACACCATTCGCACTCGGTATATTCCAGTTCATAAAAACAAGAAGCGCACTCGTTATGGTCTAGAAGAAATGTATCTTCTCCACATTCTGGGCAATCGCCAGTGACAGCTTGGTCTCCATCCTTAACTCGCCAATGATTTCTACCAGCCATCGCTTCACTAATTGCCGGGCCTACTATCTGTGGATACGTAAACTCTTCCTGACAGCTACTGCACAGGAAATTAATATCATTACGGATTGCCTGAGTATTTGTAACTCTTAGTAGCTCAGAGTCACATTCTGGGCATCTCATCTTAGGAATTGATTCACCAACTTCGGGGAATGGCCAGTTAACACTTTCTAAATTTCCTCTGCATGATTGTAGCTCGGCGTCATATATTGTCGCTTCATTTAGCATTAATTCCCAGCACTCCTGGCCTAAAATATCAACCGGTTGCTGACCCAAGTACGGTTCGCAAAATTGAATGATTAAATGAAGCGAGTTTGCTACCGCTTCCTTCATGCGCTCAGCGGGTAAAGTGCTAAAGTAATGCTCGATATTGTTGCGGATGCTTTGTAAAGTGCTAAGGCGATTCCACTCGATGTTCGTAATGCCTAGTGCTGTGAGTCGTTCACTGATGTCGTGAACCTCTACTGTTTTCTTCCCCTTGCCAACCCATACCACAATACCAGTGGTGGGATTGATTGTAGGGATTATTTTGGTTTTTAACAGGACTTCGTCAGAGCCTTCAGGGCTAAGCTGCTGAAGCTTGTATTTGAATAGCAGAAGGATTCCTGCATACAAGTTTCGTATGGCAGACTGCACCCGGCGGGGATCATCATTATGGAAATCCTCCATTCCAAGTTGAATTGACTCAATTGCATTGTTTAGTATGGACACAGTGATTCCCCATTTAACGATGTTAGTAGTATAGCTCTAGCTCGCTTAGCTCTCTGAATTCATCGCTTTCTTTGTCCATGAGTTCAAGCACTTTTTTCTTTTCGAATGGTGCTTGATTGCTGTCGCCAAAGTTCATTGAGCTTTCGTGGTTTTCAATCAGATACAGTGCGAGATGGCGAGGTATTCCGTAGTTTTGTAGTTCGATTACTCTGTAGTCAGTAGTGCCGTATTCAAGATACTCAGCCCAGTTGGGGACTTCAGCAGTATCGCCAAGGCTTGAGTTTATAAGCAGATTGTAGTTTTCAAAGTAGCTTCTGATTTTGAAGCGTATGAAGTTGTCGATGTCTGATATTAGGTTGTTGATAACGACATTTAAGTGTTTTTTGTTGTTTTTATCGAAAGGGATGGTTTCGTTTGTGATCCATATTTCGCCCTTGGTTTCATAATGGTCCAAGGCAGTTTGAATCATCAAGTGAAGAGGTTTGGTATTTGCCCAGCCTGAAATTAACACGGCATAATATTTTAGAACGTCGGCAGAGGTATACAAAGGTGATTTCCCCGAAGATTCCTCGTCTGGCCAACGATAAAAATTGCTTAGCGATCTTAATGCGGCCAGAGCTGTCTCGTATGTGATTTCTTCAGGCAATATAGACGTACTGGCTCTAGCGTTCTTGTAAATTTCATTTTGGTATTCAGGTTTTATTCCTGAGCATGACTCTAGAATTTTCTGCGGCATGACAATAGATGCTGTTTTTGCTTTTAATGTGGCTTGTCCCGTATTGCTACTGTTTATTAAACTTGATCTAAGGACTGAGTCATCACCGCGCACTTCATGGATTAGCGCAATGTTCGCATAGTGCTTCCAGATGCTTACTTGATTTGCAGAGGGTTTTTTCTTGGTAAATTCTTTTCCGTTCAAGGCGGATTCAAGATTTTTGTAAAAATTCCCTTTCCCAGAAATTATCTGCGGTTCAAGCTTCTTTATTTTCTTTTGTTTGACCACATTCAGGTCTGTTTCAGGCTTATCCCATCGGTTTTTTTTGTTGAATGCGCGGGTGCATATTATGTTGCCAGACAACTCTTTTGTGAGTCGGCCTGCGCGACCACAAAGATTCCAAAAGTCAATATCCGTAAATTTCGTTAGTCCAATAGCATTGCTCAATATGAAAATGTTTTTGGCAGGGAGGTTCACCCCTTCTAGAAGCGTGGAGGTGCAAAAAAGGTAGTCAATCTTTTTAGACTCAAAAAGCCACTCTATCCGCTCTCTAATACGCTGCGGTAAATTACCAAAGTGGAACGCTACGCCTTTCTTCAAACAATCGACTAAATAGTATTTTTTATGCAGATGCTGCTCGATGAGCGTAATTACTTCATTCACTTCCTTGATGTTTTTTGCTGGCAACGTGTCTGCAAATTGGAGGGCTAGTTCGATAGTGTCAGATTTTGAGTTGCAATATATAATGCTCTTTTCTCCGCTGGATAGTTTTTTAATCCAGTGGTTTAAGTCGTTAGAATCAAATTCCAAGGAAAGATTTATCTCACTTTCAGAGTCGGATAAAAGTACTCCTCGCTTTTCAACTAAATCTAAAAAGTATCTATTCTGAGAAACAGGAGAGCTTTTTACACAGAGTGATTCTTCTGCGCTTTTCTCAAATAGACGCAAAAAGATATCAGGATTTGGAATGTTTGGGGACGCAAAGTAAAGCTTGACGCTTTTTCTCTCGGCTTGAAGAATGGCGTGGTAATAAAGAGGGCTTCGCGTATCGCTCTCAGATACTATTTTGTGCGCTTCGTCAATGAACAGGTAGTCGATTTTGGGGTTGTCGGCGGTTGATAAGTAGGATATCAAGCGTTCGGGGGTGAAAATGAATATAAATTTATTGGATTCTCTCTTCAAGGCTTTTGGGATTATCGGATGAGCAAGTACTTTGTATTGAGTGTATTGCGAAAATTCCGACTTTATTTGGTTTTCTGCTTGATTTATAAGCGCCCTGGTGGGAACCAGTAAGGCAATGTTGTCATTGCCGTTGCTTTCACGTATTAAATGGTGGATAAAGGCCTTGATGATAAAAGACTTGCCGATAGATGTAGGGCCGGAAAAGCTGAAATGGTTGTTTTTTTTGAGACTCTCGTAGATTTCATACTGTGAGTCTGTAAACGTGTAACTGCTATTCGGGATAGCGTGAAATGTTTCTTTGATGATCTTTTCAAAGACCACTTCTCGTGGTGATTTGACATCTATCCCCAAGCTATCTTCTAAATAGCTTAAGGCGGGGAAATTGCCTAGCCTGATAAGTATTGGCTTTGCGAATGTTAAAAAAGTTTCGTCTTTTTGATGCGATTCAGATAGTAAGCTGACTATTTTGTAAGATTTGTTTTTTGCGTCAGGGTTTTCTGATCGTGAAAGTATGTCTGCGAAACGAAGGGAGTCGGTTAGCTCTTTTGATGTGATGTTGGCGACAGGGATTTTGAAAAAATTTTGTGCCGAAATGGTTTCGAGTTTAACTAACAGTTCCAGAAAGTACTCGTCATTGAGTGCTTCGTTTGATAGCTCTTCAAAGAACCTCATTTTGTAATCTCCTCCTGGATTTTGGTTCTGGTCTTAGAGAGCTCTGTGAAGGGTAAGATATAGATATAAAATCTGTGACCAAATAGCTTGTATTCGGTGATTTTTTTCTCGATATGGCTAAGGCGCTCTTGAATTTCTTTCTTAATTTTATCCTGAGTCTTCTTCCTGAATTCTGAATTGGGGAGCCAGCGATCGGCATCCTCAATAGTAATTTCATATCCAATGAATATCCCAAAGGCGTCGTCTACTTCGAACTTGTTGTCTCGTTTAGGATATATTATGCTTTTTATGAAACTTTTTTCGGCATCGCTGAACGTTTCTTTTTCTAGATGATCACTGATTAACCCCTTTTCATAGGGTAGTCCGCTTTTACTTACGCCTGAAGAATTGATTTCGTTCTTAAATTCGAATATTGACTTGAATGCATGGCTTAGTGCTGTGGTTAGACTTTCTTCTGTTTTTGATTCGCCAAATATTATTTGAAAGTTTCCGTCGTCTAGTTTTGCGAAATGTACGCCGTCGGCGCCATTTACATAGTGGCTTGTGGAGGTTTTAAGTTCGAGTTTCGAAAGTATTTTAGGTGCTTTCAGATGTGACTCTAAGAAACAATAAAGCAATAGCTCGCCAAGCTCTCCTCTGTTTCTCAAATAGTCCAGAAATTTTTCTCGTGCTTTTCTAGATAGAGTTGCAGGCTTTCCTTGATATTCTGTTCTTACCTTCCGAGATAGCGAGTAATTAACAAGCGGGTCTATCAGATATTCTTGTAGAGATGTGTAGTTGAATTCGTTGGCATTGATTTTCAGTGAAAACAAATCTATTGTGTTGGACTTAACTGTATGGCAGTCCAGATGATCAAAACCATTGAGAAATTCATCGCTCTCGAGTGTTAAGTCCATTTCTTTTTGACATCCATATTCTTTGGCGTGTGTGTTTTGAGGAGGAATCTATATGTATGGCAGCATGCCATTATGCGTATGGCCAATTCAAGCCCACGGCTTCATCCTGCTTAATGCAGAAATTTCTCAAGCCTTGTTATCGTCCTCTGACGGTTACCACCGCATTTACCCCCACGTCATCCCGCCAAGAATGTTGAGTGTTATCAGGGATCAAGGCCCCTGCGACCTGTGGGGATGTCCTCTAACGCGGGACTGGCGGCTCCTTACGTCCGGGAGCAAGGGCATCTCATGATCTGGCCTCCTGAACACCGTTACCGGTGGGCGGGTGGAGGCTGCATTGGCTGTCGAGACCAGTGCCGCGAGATCCTGAGCCAGGTGCAAGCAGCGATGCGATGACCGGGGCATGCCTGACTGTCAGTCAGGTGCAGTCCATTCCTTGGTCTGCGGCACCATCATCTACATGGCTGTTGCTGGTGACATCGGCGTTTGTCACGAGGGGGATTGCCGCAAAGCCTCGTGCTATCAGGGCTGCAGCAGTGTTAGAAGTGCCCGTCTCTTTCCACAGAAAGAGACGGGCACAGGTTGGCGCAAAAGTCGGCCAAGCGGATAGGTTGCTGCAGGGCAGCGAGGTACGGAGCATCTGGCGCACGAGCGCTTTATGTGTAAGAGCATCCATCACATGGGTAGTGACCGGGCGAGCTGCCGGATGCGAATCGCCCTTGGGAAGAACCACCGCGGGAGCGGTGTGACCTTTAAGGTTCGGGTCACCTAGGGTGCTGTCATCGACAGCGCTTGCAACTCCCGGTCTACGCCTGTGGACAATGTTCGTCAAGGAAAGCGATTTCAGGGATTTAGCGCCTGTGGATAAAACTATCCCCCGGTGGACATCTGTGGTTTTCCACAGACTTAAGCTTTGCCAGCAGTTTTTTTCTTAGGTCTGGTCTTTTCAAACGGGGCGGCTTTGCAGCCCCGTTTGAAAGGACCTGCGCGGAGGAGCTTCATGCGGTGCTGTGGGTAACTTCACAGCGAGTTGAGGTGGTGGTGCGGCGGGTTACTCGGTCCTCTTGGCACTGCGAAGCCGCGTGACGTTCTCGCCCGTCTGCTTGGCGAACTCATGCGGCGTCACATGGTCCTCGCGGTTCGCCTCCAGAAACCGGCTCCACCAGGTCATGATCATCCGGCGCTCTTCGAGGAACTCGGCCTTGTGGGTATAAGCGGCCCGCACGTTGTTGCGTTCCTTGTGGCTCATCTGCCGTTCGATGGCCGTCTCTGACCACAGCCCGGACTCGACCAGCGCACTGCACGCCATGGCTCGGAATCCGTGGCCGCAGATATCCACCTTGGTGTCGTAGCCCATCGTCCTGAGCGCGGCATTCACCGTGTTCTCAGACATCGGTTTCCACGGTTTGGCATCTCCCGCGAACACCAGGTCGAACTTGCCGGTGATCGCGTGGATCTGCTCAAGCAAGGCCACGGCTTGCGGCGATAAGGGTACAACGTGAATGTCCCCGGCCATCTTCGTACCCCTTGTGGAAAACGGCACGCCGTCCAGCGCCGGGCGGGTGTCGGGGATCTCCCAGATTCCGCGCTTGAGGTCGAACTCATTCCAACGGGCGAAGCGCAGTTCACTGGAGCGTACGAATACATGCAACGACAGAATTACCGTGAGGCGCGTGAGAGGTCGACCTCTGTAGTCCTCGATGCATGCCAATAGCTCTGGAAGCCGCGATAGGGGTAGTGCCGGCCGGTGAGTTACCCGTGGTGTCTTGATCGAGCCATCGAGGTCGTGAGCCGGGTTCGCTGTGATCAGCCGCAGCCGTTTGGCCTCGCGCATGATGCTTTGCAGGTAGTTCTTGATCCTGAGCGCCACGTCGATGGTGCCGCGTTTCGTCACGGCTTCTAGAGGCTGCATGAGTTCGTGGGTATCGAGCTCGACGATTGCCCTGGCACCGAGCAAAGGGAATACGTGAGTCTTCAACCGGCTGAGCACAGTCTTGGCGTGGCCCGGCGCCCACTTCGGCACCATCCCGGCATACCAATCGAGCGCAACGCTTTCGAAGGTACGGCCATTGATTACGGCCTGCACCTTGGCCTGCTGCTTGGACTGGATAGGGTCAATGCCGTTGGCGAGCTGCTGTTTGAGCTCGAAGCGCTTGTGGCGAGCGTCAGCCAGCCCGACCACCGGGTAATTGCCGAGTGAGGTCAGGCCCTCGCGACCATCGGGCTTCACGTACCTGAGCCGCCAGCCTTTGCGACCGTTGGGCTTCACGAGCAGGTAAAGACCATCGCCGTCAAAAAGCTTGTACTCACGTTCGCGAGCCTTTGCAGTGCGGCAGGCGTTGTCGGTAAGGGGAGCCGTTGTGCGAGCCATAAGGGTACTTTCCAATATCGAATTGGTAGGTATCCTTAAAAGTACCCTTATTTGCGCTGGCTACCCTCGGAATCCGACGGACCGCCAAAACGAAAAAACCCGCCAGAAGGCGGGTTTTTCGGGGGTTCCAGAGATTTTGAAAGCTTTCTATGGAACCTTGAATGGTGCCGGCACCAGGAATCGAACCCGGGACCTACTGATTACAAGGACCCTGCTCACAGCTTATAAATCAATAGGTTACGTCGTTTCCTGGTACGTGCTGGGTATGCGGAGAGCCAGAAGTCATGCAGTCTCTGGCCCTGTTGGTACGCGGGAATCCGCCGACTTACGAAACTGGATAGAGGGCTTCTCGGCTAGTCCGAAGCCCTCGACTGCTGCAATTGCCAGGGTCTTGACGCACTGGTGTTAAGCTTAATGAGTATCCATTCTCATAAGTTGTCGTAAACATAATCAAGAATATCATTATAATCCTTGGATTCAGTTATAACCGCCTCAATCTGATGCACGACCAGTGATCCTTTGCTGAATTTTAATAGCGGGATGGGTCGCGCAAAAGGGTCATGCCCAAGAGGGTCTTCCATGTTGATGTCGTACTCGTGAGATGCGGTAAGCGCTCTCTCTGGAAAGATTACAGTGTTTGTGCCTTTCAATCCGGTTTGCACAGAGGGAAATATTATGCCGGATACCTGATCCTTGAATTTGATCCTGAGGTATTCGAATACAACTTGTGTTGAAAGATATCCTAGAGTGTCAGAGCTGCTTCTAGGCTTGGATAGCTTGAAAATTAGGCGCTTTAGAAACTCGTAGGCATGGGAAGCTCGTGCATATCCGATATCGAAGGGATGCTCCTCAAATCGCGCCATTTCTTCAAGCTTGCGTAGGTTGAGCAGAGAAACAGTCGTAACAGGTTTAAAAGCGCCACTAATTACCGTATCGCCTGTTATCGACCTGATCTCGCTAAGGCAAGTCTTGCGGTCTAACGCACAGTACATGGCCGAAATACCGGACGGTGTCATCCGTTGGTCACCGGCCATTGCAGCAGGCGCTGGCCCTAGCGCCGCCCAAGGCGCGTCCTCGAACGCTTTCCACGCATCTACCCCGGAAATCTTCCGCGCTCTAAAGAGTTCGTCGCTTTCGCTAAGCGTGGTGATCAGTTCTGTTTTCAGCTTGCCGTTTTCACAGGTGAACTTGAATAATGAATCGAGGAAACTCCTGGCTCCATCATTAAAATATCTATATCCATGATTTATATCCGAAGCGAATTTACTCCATTCATCTTCGTAGCTATTGCTTTCCAAGCTTCCGTCATCAAGAGCCCAAAGCTGTGCTTGCCCATGCTCATCGTTGGCCAGCTCTTCTTCTAAGTGATTAATGGCGTTTTCTGTGAATTCATCGACGCCGATGTTGAAGTCATCTTGAAGTATTTGCCAGTATTCGACCATTGGGATTTTATCTGATCCATGGAAGAACATTCCTCTTTCTAGGGTGCTGAGCTCCTCAATAACGCGATAGGATTCCTTTATCCTGTCTCCGATGTATTCAAATACAGCAGTATCTAACAGGCACATTCCAGGCTTTCTGCAATAATCACAGTGCCCGAATGCACCTTGGGTAGTAATCAGCTTCTTCAAGGGGATGAGATAAACGCATTCCGTGCAAATCATATGATGGCCTCATGCAGATCTTGATTGCCATCATGCCGCCAGCACCATTAGATGGCTAGTCAGATTCCGCAGCCCTAGATGTCCTACGATGAGTCGGCAACCAGGGCTAGCTTGCTGCATTCGTTACAATCATTCTGCAGAAGGTGAAACGCGGGGAAGGCTGAAGTCGTAGATATCGAGCATGGCTTCGTCACGGTGGCCGCTGGCGTCCTGCTTCTGCTTGCGATCGCCTGGGGTGTCGGTAATGCCGCGGCGCTTGAGGTCGTGCAATGCGAAGCGCTGCTCCTCGGTGATGACGCCCTCTTTGATCGCCCTGGTAATGAAGCGCTGCCAGGTGCTGTCCAGACTGGTCTTCTGCAGCTGGCCCCCATGGGCCGCCACTATGATGAAGCGGCGCTCCGCTGCGGTCGGGACAGGGTGGGCCTGGCTGGCCCAAACGCTGTGCCTGTACGCCTTAGCCCCTTCCCAGGCAGCCCGGAGCCTGGGCGTCCAGCGCACCACGTTGTCGCGGCTACCTTTTCGCCTGTTCGTTTGGACTCCGTCTTCCAGTTCGTTCGCGTCGGTGAGGGTGACGGCCTCGATGCCGCGTAGGCGGCACAGGTAGGCCAACTCCATCACGTAGCCCAGGTATGCAGGGCATGCCCCCGGCTGGCCTCGCGTGAGCTGGCCCATGGCGTGTGCCCTTGCGATCAGCGCTCCCATGACCGTGGGATTCGGCAGGCGGCGTTGTTTGCGCTCGGCCGGCGCCTCGATACCCAGAGCAACATTGATCTCCAAGTAGCCGCGGTTGCGGCCCCACTGCATGACCCGCCGAAGGTAACGAAGAACGTGCGCGGCCTTCGATGGTGTTCCCTCGTCGGCGATTCGGTCGACCAGGCGTTGCACCAGGGCCGAAGTGAATTTGCGGACAGAAAGCTCGCCGAGTGGCTTCTGCAGCTTGGTCGGGATGGCCAACAGCACGTCGCGGGAGTATTCGTAGTCTTCGCGAGTTTTCTTCGCCAGCCGCTTGCATTGCGCGCTGGCGTGGAACTCCTTGCACAGGTGGTTCAGGCTTTCCCGATCAATGCCTTTCCTTTCCTCCATGATTCGGTGTAGGTCGCTGAGCGTTGCGGTACGACCGGCGATGTTCATCCGCTTGCGGTTGCCGCCCTCATCGCGCCAAGAGGTGTACCAGACGCCATCCCACCGATGGTCAAAAAAAACGGCCGCCGGAATGGCGGCCTGATCAATGTGGGCGGGGATGTGCGGGTTGTGTTTACGGGTCCGCCTCATAGGATCTCGCTGTCATATTTCTCGTTGGTCGGCGTATTGCCGCCGGCCTGGTTGACCAAGTCAATGGTGGTCCAGGGACCATGCCGGCCCCAGAACCAGCGGATACCCTGCTTTCGCAGGGCACCCTCCACGCCAGAGCGGCGGCTATAACCGGTCAGCCGCTGCAAGTCCTGGAATGTGAGGACAGTGCTGGGTGGGTGTTGCTGGATCATAGCGGCAGGGCCTGGAGGGTGGTGACCAGAATCTCAGGGCTGAAATTCTTGGTCTGTTCGTCACGATCAGCCATCTTGGATTTCTCTCACTCGATGCGCTGTGCGGTGAATTGGACGTGTGAGTCGGTGCTGCAGCTGTTGGCTGCGAACAAATCTGGCTGTGTCATGTGGGCCCCGAGCTTGCTGGCCAAGGCGCGTGCCGCTGCATCGGCGCTGATGGTGCTTCTGGCGGTGGCCTTCTCGCCGCGTGCCCGAGCGGTGTAGGTGCCGGCGCTGAGACGAACGCTGATGACTAGGTCGCGGGAGCCGGTTTGGTTAACGTGCATATTGGCGGCCTTGTTGTGCTTTCTTGGCTTCGACGTTACCCATGTAGGCTTCCCACTCGACAGATTTCCGTTGCTGGCGGATTTGGCTGCAACGCTGGTGCTTCCTTGTAGAACGGGCCTTATTGCAGATGTCGCAGTGGTTGGGCAGGTCTAACGAGTGGCTGGCCAGCCTTGGGCGCGTCCCTGTGATAGCCTTCTTGGCGCCAACTTCGGGGGTTTCTACTTGCATGTCGTTTCTCCTTGGGGTGGTTGGTGCCGGGGAGCTGCAACTCCTTGGCACCACTTCTTGCGAATTCAGTTGCGGCGGGCGAGGTGGACAACCAGGTCGTCGAACCTGTCGTCGTCTTCCACACAGCTCTGCCAGGCCAGGACCTCAAGGATCTGCGACCTGGTGCAGTCGTCGACCAAGATGTCTTGCTGCCCTGCGTTGAATCGCACTTCCAGGATTGAAAGCAAGCCGTCGCCGGCATAGGCCCCAGCGTTGACGATGGAGTGGTCCTTGCCGGCCTGGGCCAGTCGGTCCCGCTCTTGCTGCAGCTGGCTCTGTCCGCAGCCTCCGGCATTGCCCATCAGTACGTGAATTAGCATGGTGTCTCCTTGATTAGGGCTGGAAGATCCAGCACCGAACGGTGCGGCTGGTGTTGAAAGCGTCGGGTTGTCGGCCGGAGTTGACCGGTTTGTTCGACTCGATGAACTTTGGGGACTTGCTGGTTTTGAGCAGCCGCTTGAGGTCGCTGATGGGTGGCACCTGCTGCCTCTTGTTCACGGCTTTCTCAACGAATTCGTTGAGGTTGACGGCGATCAGGTTGTCTTTGCGCGAGTGGTTCAGCCCGCCGTTGTCGTCGTCGCCATTGAGGAAGTCGTACAGGTCCCAGAATTCACGCACAGTCGGGTGATCTGCGTTGATGGCCTGTTGGCGTTCTTCCGCCATTCGGGTGATCTCCTGGTGCACCAGGGCCTTGCGTTCATCGTTGAGCGGAACGACCAGGGCCAGGCCGTCGACCAGGCTGCGCAATTGGGCGTGGTTCTTCGCGATCCGAACGGTGCGAATTCCGGGACGGGCGAGCAGCTCTTGCTCATAGGTACCGGTCTGCTCTTCGAGAAGACGGATGATCTCGGCCTCTTTCTGCAGCGCCTTGATGATGAAGCCGCTCACCTTTTCCATCGGCATACGCTCCAGCTCTTCGGCCAGCAGCTTGGTCTCCGGGGTCTGGTGCTCACGGGTCAGCATGCAGTGAGCGATCCGCTGCAGGATTGGCTCAGAGGCGTTGACCGCGTTGTTCTGTGCGATCAACACAGCAGCGCGGAAGGGCGGCTCGCGGGTCTCGTTGCCGTTGTTCTTCACACCGGTCGAGCGAACCGATCGCCCGTTGTATGCGGTCTTGATTTCGTCCCAGTCGAAGTGCTTCACCGGCGCGCCGTCTTTCTGCTCGCGCTCGGACTCGATCAGGACTACCGGCAGATTGGCCACCTGGGCAAAGTTTCGCGCTCGGCTGGCCGGTGTGGCCTTGGACGGGTCGAAGCCTTCATATTCGGTCCGGCCGACCAGCTTCCACAGGAACTCCACCAGCGTGGTCTTACCAGCGCCGGCTTCACCGACCAGCTCGAAGAAGCAAAAGGACTTCTGCAGCTGGCGGATCTGCTCGGCATGTAGCGAGCCAAGCCACCAGACCAGGACGACCACACCACGCACGCCGAAGCACTTCCAGAAGGTGTCGAACCAGCCAGCGTGGTATTCGGCCAGGTCAGTGTTGACGACCAGGGTCGGCGACTGGCTCTGGGATTTGATGCTCAGTTGGCCAACGTCGAAAAAGTCCTCATCGTTCAGGTGGTGGACCTTGCCGTTGGCGATCGCCAGGTCGTTGAACACGTAGACTCCGTGCTCCCTGGTGTACCCGATCCAGTCAATGGTGTTGACCCGCTTCAGGCAGTCCAGCTGAGGCTCCAGCATGCGCTCCAGTTGCAGTGCGCTGCCGGTGAACATCCCGCCGTTTGAGACATTCAGCAGGCGCTTCTTGAACTCCGGCGCCGACGATAACTGTGCAGCCGTGAATGTGCTCTTGGTCGCCGGCATTCCAGGCCGCTCAATGCGGAAGTAGTACCAGGCCTCGTCGGTCTGCTCGTTGCGCATGTTGTACAGAGCCTGGAAGTAGCAGTTCGCAATGCGGACTACCGCCCCACACTCGCGCATCGCCTTGTCTCGCCGCTGGCGATCGTTGAGCAACTGGTCTTCCTGGCTCTCGGAAGAGTCCATTTCCCGCATCCGTCGGTCGAACTTCTCCAGGTCGAACTTGAACCAATAGAGCCGGTTCTTGAACGAGAAGGAAAACTCCCCGCGGGGCTGCCAGTCGTACATCAGCAGGCCCTTTTCCTCGGCAGTTTCGGCGAGCAGCAAGGCTCCCTCATGACGGGCCTGCTTGAGGTCGCTCGCGACCTGGCCAGCGCGCTGATCGTCTTCCAGGAAATTCCAGCGCAGGTGCAAGTCATTCCAGTCGACCTTTCGGCCGTCAGGCTGTGGAACGAGCGCAGCCTCGCACTTGAAACCCATTTCCCGGGCTTCTTTCGCCCAGCGCCGGGTGTTTTTCTTGGCTACGGGTTCATTGTCTAGGGCCCAGATCAGTTTCGGCGGTCGTTTGTCTGCCTCCTGGCAACTGCGCAGCAGGGCCTTGAGCGACTCGGTGGGTAGTGGCGCGCTCGACATCATGGAAACGGCAGCAATGCCGTTGTGCATCAGCGCGATGGCGTCGAAGATCCCTTCCACGATCCACAGCTCGTCGACTTCGAGCAGATCCAGTGCAGGGGAGCACCACCAGACGCCGCTGTAGCCTGCGCGGCCTTCGCCGGTCGGTTGGAAGCGAGCTTTCATTTTGCCAAACCGGTTTGGCCGGTCGATCAGGCGCTCCCAGTAACCGCCTTTCTCCAGCGGGAAGCGCACAGTTGCGCTGCCGATCTTGAGCTTGTGGTCGTAGTAGTTGTCCTGGGCGTACCACCCTTTGATCAACTCTTCCCGGAAGCCTCGATTGAACTCCAGGTAAGCGCGGGCTGTGGCAGCCGGATCGCTTTCGGTCGAAGGGGCCAATTCGCTCCAGTCGTTGAACAAGTCGTCGTACAGGTCCTTGACATGCACACGGTGGTTGCACTTCTCAGGCCTGCCGCAGATCAGCATCCATGGGGCGTCGTGGTAGGTGTAGAGAGTTTTCTGGCCACAGCCATGCGCAGGGCATTTGCCCTTGCGCATGAACTTGGTGCCGGGCATGTGCTTGAGGCCGAAATCACGCTCCAGGCGCTGCAGCACATCAGTGCGCAGGCGGTCTTTCATTGGGTGGGTCGTGGTCACAGCGCACGCTCCACTACCGGGCCAACGTGCTTTTCCAGCTCTTTGCGAGTGCGGCAAATGCCCAGCAAGTGGGGAATGTCTGCGAGAACCTTCGGCCCGCGCTCACCGGCTGGCACGTGGCGGTACCGATCGGAGTACCAGACATCGGCCATGGTGAGGTTGTACTGGCTGCTGAGCCATTGCAGGTAGTGCTTAGCCTGCTGCTCGTCCAGCTCGATTTTGAGGGTGATCTTGCTCATTTCTGCCACCAGTGGAATGCAGTTTCCCCTTACCCACGCAGAGCGGGGCATCGGGAAGGGGTTTATTCGGTGTGTTTCAGTTGTTGCGGTGGTGAAGCATGCGGCGCGGCAGATAGCGTGCCGGCACCTGGTATCGGTGCTGTGTAACCGTGTCCAACAAGATCAGGCTCGGCCGAAAGATCCCGCTGGATGCACAGACGCCGATCATCCGCAGGCGCTTGGTGGTCTTGCTTTCGAATTCGGCGACGGCCAGCTCGGCAATCCGCTGCACCAGGTGCGCCGGCACTTCCAATGAGTGCGACAGGTAGTGGCTGCAGCTCTGCAATACCTGGTGATCGCCAGACAAGTGCAGGCCTTCGCGGCGGAACAGGTAAGCCACGGCGGCCTGCTGCATAGCGGCCCGGTAGTCGGTTTCGTGGTTGGTGGTCAGGGCAACGGCGTTCATGCGAGTGCTTCCTCCATGTCCAACTGGTCCAGCAGGTCGGGTTGATCATCAGTTGCAGCAGACTTCATGGCTTGGCGCCGGAGGGCGACAGGGGCCACAGGCAAGCGAACAGAAGGGTTCGGCATGCCGCTCGGGCTCATCTCATGGGTCATTTCGAACTGGGCACGCACGGACCAGCCACAGGCCTCGTTCACGCACTGCAGATAGGCAATGCGCAGGAAAATATGTGTGCCTTCGCTGGTGCGGATTCGCATCTTGCTGCTGCAGTGGGGGCATACGAGCTTGTAGGCGCTGCTCACATTGACCCCCTGACATTCGCGGCGCTGTAAAGCTGAATGGTGGCAGTCACCTCAGCGGTACGAGCGGCGAAATAACGAGTGAGGGCCTGAATGATGGTCATCGCCTCGCATGCCTCGATGACACCATCCTCGATCGCGGAAGCGATCAGCTGGTCAATATGGCCGAGCTTTGCATCGGTTCTCAGTGAGCGCTGGAACAGCTCAACGTTGTCCAGGTCCTCGGTTTTGGACAGTGGGACGAACATGCCCCCGTAAAGACGGGCTATGAACTCCGGCAGGTGAGTGGTCTTGGCGTCTTGCTCAAGCAGGTGGATCTGCTCATAGCTCAGCGGGCGGCTGCCGGCGTTCTCGTATGCGCGGTTATCGAACTGCTTCAGCTGGTAGCCAAGGCGCTCGGCGGCGCTATCCCGACCTCCTGGATAGGCACACACAACGGCGCTAACAACCTGGCGCAGGCTTTCTAGAACGGTGGTCTTCATGTTCTGGTTTCTTCCTTGGGCCAGGGGGGCTAGTTTTTGGGCTTGCTGGATTTGGGCAGGCGCTTGATGCCGAGCAGTACAGCGGCTCGGTGCGCTTCTCCACGAAGGCATTTCTTCTGCCCGAGGAGAACCGCATAGACGGTGCTTGGGTGCAGCCCATGCTTGAGGGCGAACTCTTTTACGGAGATGCCCTGCTTTTCCAAGCGTTCTCGGGCTCTCTCGCATGCTTGCTCGGTTACGGGGGTGGCGTGCATAGTGGCAATCGTGCAATTTCGTGTAGTGGTACGCGAAGGATGATGCACATTTGTTCATTTGTAAATATGGAAAAGGAACGTTTGTGCATCTTCTTGAGGAAATCGGTGCGCGTCTGCAAGCCGAACGCAAACGGCTTGATCTGACCCAGGACCAAATGGCAGCCCTGGTTGGGGTGTCCAAGCGGACATTGGCCAGCTATGAAGGCGGAACCCGCGAGGCAGGCGCCGCACTCTTGAACTTGGCTGCCGGTGCGGGCGTGGATGTTCTTTATGTGTTGACCGGTGCGCCGTCGCCGCAGGCTGCAGACAGCCTTTCCGCCGAAGAGGCGGAGTTTGTGGTCATGCTTAGGGGTATGACGGATAGCGATAAGGCTGTCCTGGGTCGCACAGCCCAAGCCTTCGTAAAGGCGAACTCGTGGAAGTGAGAAACAGCTGATCTTCATCAGTTGAAAGGATTGCTGTTGCCGGCCATGGGGGCCGGTGGATTGTCGAGGATGATGTATGGATGACTTGGTTGGGGTCTTGTGCCTCGGCGTGGGCGCGGGCACCTGGTGGTGGCTTGCGGGGCGTATGAAGAAACGCGGCAGTGGCTGGTTGACCAGGCAGGTAGCCGGCAGCTTCGCATGTTGTTTTATGGCGGTGGTCGTTGCCGGAATTGCAGTCTCAACGGGGATTGTGGAAAACAAGGCACCAGAGCAGGCGAAGGTCCCGCCCGTTACGGAGCAACATGCCACTGCCGCCAAAGTTGAACTAAAAACTTTGGGAATGACACCGGCTGTCTATGCGAAGCGCATTAACCCATTGCTGGAAAAGTATGAGAAGCCATACCGAGTTGATCCAAATGAAATTACCAAAGGCGAAGTCCAGGACATTCTGAAAACTAGCCTAGGCCCTTACACGTCACTGATTGCGGCTGTGTCGAAGGAGACAGGCGAACTGGTTGACGTGACCCTGATCGGCGCCGGTGATGGCAAGCCTTTGTCGGGGATCGAAATTATGCTGATCGCCAGTGCGGCCCTCGCTGCAGCTGCGCCGGATGCGGATTATCGCGAAGTATTCAAGAAGCTTCCCGACATGCTGAAAGGGAGCGATCAAACCTATGGACAGGTCAAGTTGAGCGTCAAGCCAACAGACATGATGGGCACCTGGTTTATGGCTGCCCCTATATAGTCCAAGGGTGAAATTGGAGGGTTCTTCGACTTTCCATTTGGTTGTGTGCGGTATCTCCGATGCCGCATATGTCTTATGGAAATGGAGTACCTATGATGGAAAACCTTACCCAGTTGGAACGCCTCTTTATCGAACTTCTGCGCGACCTGGATGAGCAGGGAAAAGAAGACTTGATGAGGTTGTTGGAGGTGCTTTCGCAGTCGACTGAGTAACGGAGCGGTAGAAGAAACCCGGCAACTTGCCGGGTTTCTTTTTGGTCAGGAATTTTTCTCCTGGAGCTTCTTCCATTCCCGATCTGCCGCCTTTTGCGCTGCCTCCTTGCTGTCGTACACCCGCTTGATGCGCTTGGGCTTCGTTGCGTCGCCGGCTACGACAGAGGTTTCCTTGCCTGTCGCCTTGTCCCTGTAGAACGCCACCACACCGGTGTAGGCACCGTCTTTCGGCTCGTCATACAGCCCATCGACAGAGTCCTCTGGCAATTTGCTCTCCAGCTCCAGGCTGGTGGTGAAGCCACCATCGGCCGTGAGGCTGTGCTGCACGTTGCCGCCGTACCAGACAATGGCATCGATCTCGCCTTTGATCCCTCGCAGGCTGTAGGTCAGCTCTGGGATCAAATCTGCTCGGCCTTTAGCCAAGTTGTAGCTCAGCGTGGCACTACCTCGCTGCAGGCGGTTTAGCTCCGATCGTGCGGCCCGTAGAGCGGAATCGCGATCGCTGTAGGTGTGCCTCAGGTCCTTAACCTTGTCGCCACCACCGGCAATCGCCTCCTGCTTTTTGGTGCTGCCCACGTCGTAGTAATAGGCCTTCACTCCGTCGTAACTGTCCCGATCGGCCTGCAGGAACCGATGACCATCACCGTCGCGCCTGGTTAGGGTGATGTGGGGTAGAGCGCTGCCGCCTGCGGTCTTACCCCCGCCTGCCGCCAGGCAGACCAGGCAGCCGGCTTTCACCGAGATAACCGCGTCGTGCATCTCGCCAAGCCGGGTGAGGATGTTGGCATCGGACTCGTTGGCCTGGTCCAGGTGCGCAACAGCACGCGCAGCAACTGCAGCCGCGATGTTGGTTTTGAGGTCGTTCGCGCTGGCGATGTCGCTCAGGATCTGGCCGAGGGTGGTGGTGTTCCAGCTGCGCTCGCGCTTGGTCTTCAGGCCGTTGCGCAGATCTGCCGATCGAGCGCGGATGTTCAGCATGTCGGGCGTGCCGCTGTGCTCAGTTTCGTCAACGGTGAATGAGCCCTTATAGACCAGGCCTGTATCGCTCCAGCCCAGCCACAGCTTCAACACGGCGCCCCGGGGCGGAATCTCCAGCAAGCCGTCGTCGTCCGTGAGACTCAGGCTCAACTGATCAGCCTCAAGGCCACGGTTGTCGGTGAGCTGGAGGCTGGACAGCCGGGGGTTGATGCTCTTGGCGATGTCCTTGCCGTTGACGGTCAGGCGGAAGGCCGGCAACGAGTTGCTGTTGTCCCGCTGCATCTCGTTCTGGACATCCCGCATGTACGCTACGACGCGCAATTCCTCATCAGTCACACCAGTGCCCTCAGCAGACTGACGTCGCTGCTCGCCACACTGCCGAGCAGATCGATGCGGCCGGCGTCTATGCGGGTCAGAGCCAGATTGAACTCAATGCGCCGGGCTTTGCCATCGGCGAAGAACAACGTCTGTGTCTCGCTCAGGCTTTCGATGACGTACAGCCCGAGCATGCGCCCGGTGCCGTCGACCAATGACCAGGCGCGACCGGTATTGGCCATGCTCCGCAGCTCATCCAGGCATACCGGGGCGCCGGCCAGCTCCGGTAGGATGACGCCGGGCAGAGTGATCTTGTCATCGCCACGGCCGACGAACTGCCGTGCCGGCGGAGCACCGACACGGTTACTGCTGGCGTATCGCCAATCGGTCTGGCGTTGCAGTTCCTGGTAGGCGAGGGTGTGCATGCTGAAAACGAACATGCCCAAGGCGAGCATCATGCTGGTTACTCCTGGTCAGAAAGACGGCTTCGCTGGCGAGCGGATTTTTCCCGGTTGCGGCGGTCAAGTTCCGCGCTGACGGCACGGGCAATGGCCTGTCCATCCATGCCCGGGGCAGGGTGGATGTTGATGTGGATGACATCGTGGCTGTCGTTCACGCTCGGCGCCGCTGCAGCGACCGGCGACCGGTTGTCCAGGCTGATGCCGGGGGCCGTGTCGGTGGCCAGCGCCTTACCGGTGCTCAGCTGGGGTGCGACAGTTTTGATGTCTGGTTGACCGATTCGGGTCTGCGCCACCTGCTTAGACAGGGTCTTTGCTTCGGTTGGGATGACCGCTTGAGGCGCAGGAAACGACTCGCGCCGTTTCGGCTGGGCTTGTGCCAGCTGCTGGTTCAGGGTCTTCGCTTCGGTTGGGATGACCGCTTGAGGCGCTGACAACGACTCTGGCCGTTCCAGCTGGGCTTGTGCCAGTTGCTGGCTTAGGCTCATCGCTTTGGCCGGTGCAGCCTTGGCCTCGGCGACTTCTGGAGCGACCGTTTTCAAGTCGATTCGCCCAGACTTCGCTAACTGCTGGTTTAGGGCGGCTATCTCGGTACTGGTGGTTTGGTCAGGCTCAGGCGCTGCGAGCCCGGCCTGGCTCAATTGCGCGCTAAGGCTGCTGGAGCTGTTCGCGAGCGCCTTGCCAGCCTCGATCTCGGGCGCGGTCGCTACGAGATCGAATTGTCCAGCTTTGGTCAGGTCTTGGCCCATGCGAGCCACAGCGTCGATCGGGGCTTTCGCACCGGCATCGACGCCCATGGCGAGGCCTTCGGTGGTGAAACCGCCCAGCTCAGCAAACACCCGCGATGGGCTGTGGATGCCTAGCTTCTCTTTGAACCATCCGATCGTGGAGTCGCCGAGGCTGGTGATGGTGTCTTTGACCAGGCCGAGGCCCGCTGTCAGGCCACCAATTAAGCCATTGATGATCATGCCGCCGAACTCGGTGAAGCGCGTCGGCATTTCTACGCCCAGGTAGTTAAGGACAGCAGAGAACGCCTGATACACCAGGCCGATCGGGCTGAAATTGGCCAGCACCGTGAGGATACCGGTGATGCCGCCACTGAACCCTGCCTTGATCTCAGCCCACGCACTGGCGAAGTAGGCCTTCACCTGGTCCCAGTTTTGGTAGATCAAGTAAGCCGCACCGGCAATCACAGCGATGGCTGCTGCGATGGCCAGCACCACCGGATTAGCGGCCAGCCCCCACAAAGCGATCGATACAGTACGAATTGCCCCTAGCAGGCCACCGGAAAGCACACCGATAAGCTTGCCGACCACTGGTAGCACCGTGGCGCCCTTGAGCGCGAACAGCGACATGCCGTACTGGGCCAGGGCAAACGGGCCCAGCACGCTGGCCAGGCCAAGCGTCAGGGCGCCCATGCCAGCCACCAGCACGGCGACGGCCGCAGCGCCTTTTGCGATGCCGGCCGCCAGTTCGGGGTTGGCGCTGATCCAGGTCTTTGCAGCACCGACGATTTCAGTGACGGTTTGCACCAGCTCGCGCAGCGGCCCGCTCTCTCCATCGACAAGTGCGCCGATCAGCGCGCCCCAGGTGCCAGTAAGCTTGTCCAGGTCACCGCCCAGGTTGTCCCGGAAGGTCTTGCCCATCTTGTCCGCCGCCCCGGTGATGTCGCCCAAGCTGGCGGTACCGCCGGCCAAGGCTTTCAGGAAGTCGGGGATCTGATCGACAGCGAGGTCCTCAACGGGCGTGCCGAACAGCGCAATGGCAGCGTTGGCCCGCTCTGCCGGGTTTTTGATGCCCAGCAGGGCGTTGGCTGTCTTCGTGAGGGCCTGGCGCGCATCGGTACCACCTTTGGCGATGGCGGCAGACATCTTCCCGGCATTCAGGCCGATCGAGGCGTAGGCTTCCT
Source organism: Pseudomonas sp. p106 (assembly GCF_003936645.1). Lineage (NCBI taxonomy): Bacteria > Pseudomonadati > Pseudomonadota > Gammaproteobacteria > Pseudomonadales > Pseudomonadaceae > Pseudomonas > Pseudomonas sp. p106. Next base: position 44,624 of record NZ_RHQR01000028.1, on the reverse strand, counting down.
GGCTGGACTTGGACATGTCAGAACCACGGATGGAGAACTCCTTGATGGCGTCCCCGGTCTTGTCCAGGGCGAACTTGCCCTGCTTGGCCATGTTCACCAGAAGGCTCATGGCCTCTTCGCCGCTAAACCCCATACCACGGAAGTGAGTGGAATATTCGTGCAGAATTTCGGGGATTTCGCCGCGCATCTGCGTCGAAACTTTCTGCATGCCAGCGGCGACCAGGTCGAAAGCTTGTTCGCTGCTGCCAGCCAGGCCGTTCTTCATCAGGATGCCGACCATCTGGATGCTTTCTGCCACGTCGATACCCATGATCTGCGAGAGATCCAGGGCACGTCGCGCTGCAGCATCCAGTTCCTTGTCACCTACGTCACCCAAAGCCCCCAGCGTGCTCTTGGCCGCTGCCACGGCTTCGCCGATCTCGGCCACGTCGGTGCTTTGGCCGTCCGTGCGAATGTTGCGGATGATGTCCACATACTGGGTGGCGCGCTCTGGCGATTCACCGGACTGTGCCGCGATCATCGAGGCCTGATGGGTGACTTCCAGCTGAGGGGCAATCAGCGCAGCACCAGCCATGCCGGCGCCGACGCCGCCCGCGATACCTGCTGCCCCTGCACCTGCCATTTTGCCGGCCCTGTCCTGGACCTTCTCCAGCCGAGCTTTGGCCTGGGCAGCCTTGCGCTGCGCGGCAGCCAGCTGCTTGAGCCTGGTTTCCTGCTGCTCGATGGTGTGATTGGTCTGCGCCATTTCCTGGCGCAGTGCCGCGTTGTGCTGGTTGAGCTTACGGGTGTCGATACCGGCCTCACTGAGCCGGCGCTGGAGGCCCCGAAGCGCCTCCTGTTCGTCCTTTGTCTGCTGCTTGAGTGCATTGGTGGCACGTATGGCCGCCTGAAACTCGGCCGTCATCTGCTTGGTCGGGGCGTCCACCGTGGACATCGCCCGGCCCATTTCCTTGACCTTGGCCCGCGCCTCGTCCAGAGCCTTGGCCGTTTCCCTAGCCTGGGCATGCTGCTGCCGCCAGGCGCTCACGTCCTTTTGCTGGGCGTTCAATTCCTTGAGGCGCTCGCGGGTTTCCTTGAGCGAACGGGCGGTATCCTGCCCGCCCTGGTTGATCTGGCGCAGCGGAGCGGTGGCTTTGTCCACGGCGTCCAGCAGCACCCTCAGCCGTAGATCATTTGCCATCGCCGCTACTCCTTACACGCGCTCGCTCGCGCCATTCCATCAGCTCTTGGACGCCCAGTCGGTCCATGTCGGCCGGGGTCCAGTGAAACACCACGGCCAGGTCGGCCATGGCATCGTCTACGCAACGAGGGATGCGTCCGTCTTCGTCCGCTTCTGCAGCAAAAAACCTGTGACCTTCACGCCGACGGCTACCAGGTCGGCCGGGTCCATGGCGCGGACTTCGGCTTCGGTGAGCGGGCTAATGCGTGGTACCAGCTTGATCAGCGCGCCAACGTCCATTTGCAGCAGATCCGCGAGCTGAATGCCGCGCAGCTCGCCCGAGGAGGGTTTTCGCAGGGTGATGGTGCTCAGGGTGGACTCGCCACGCTTGACTGGGGTGTCCAGCTCGACGGCATTTTCGTCCTGAACCAGCGGGGTTGCTTCTACGGTGACGGTGGCTTTTTCAGTGCTCATAGGTGTTCGGTCCTTGCGGTTATAGGTCAAAGGCCAATGGCGCGGCGCTGGGCGGCCAGCATGTCGACGCCGTTGACGTTTTCGATGAAGTTCAGGAGGTCGATTTCAACCAGGACGGAGCCGTCAATGGTCAGCTTGTAGTAGCTACAGGTGGTGGTGATGGTGTGCTCGGTGTCCTCGCCGGATACGGCTTCACCCATGTCGATGGTTTCGTGACGGCCACGAACTACGACTTCCACGGTGCTTACCGCTGCGGTGTCGTCTCGCTGATAGGACCCTGAGAAGCGAATCATCAGGCCCGAGGCGCTCTGGTTGGCGAACTGTTTGATGACCTGGTCGTCAACGCCGCCGATCTTCCACTCCAGCTGCAGGCCGTCGTCAGAGAAGCCGAGGTCGGCTTTCACAGGGCCATTCATACCGGCGCCGCGGTAGGCCTCCATCTTTCGCCCGAGTACGGGCAGCGTGACTGACTTGGTGATGCCCATGTAGCTCACGCCATCATGGAAGGTGTTCAGGTTTTTGAGTTTGCGTGGCAGTGCCATTGTGCTGGCCTCCGTCAGCTATTGATGCGGCTGGCGAAGTCCGCCAGGTAACGGTCGGTGATGCGCTGGCGGAAGTTCAGGTCCTCCAGCGGCGGTACCGGGGTGTAGTCGTAATCGATGAACAGTTTCCCGGCCTTGAGGGTGGCCTCCGTATTGGCTTCCTCGTCGTACCAGGCTTCGCCGCCGATCAGGTAACCACCGGAGATCAGTTCGCGGAACTTGGCGTTGATACCTTCGATCATGTCCCGGACCAGCGATGGGTGCATGGGCTTGTCCATGGCCCACATGTGCGCTTCGGCCATGGTGTCGGCCAATACCTGGGCGGTGCGGGTGTAGTTCTCGAAGGCGAAGAGCGGGTCGGCGCTGCAGGTGCGGCTGCCCCAGAAGCGGTAGCCATCGGCGTTGATGAGGGTGGTGACCTCGTTGCCGTTCAGGTAGTTGGCATCGGTCGCTGGGTTCTGCAGGTCCCAGAACACGTCGGCGCTGATGCCAGTCACGCCGTTGACCGGGACGTTGGACAGCGTTTTGTGCCAGCCGGTGTCCTGATCGATCTTGGCGCGCAGGCCCAGCGCACGCGCTACGGCCGGAGCGGTGCCGGTCGCGTCCGTTTCGGTATTCCAGTATTCGAAGTCTGGCCAGATGACCATAACTTCCCGGGCGCCGAAGTTCTCGCGGTAGGCCGTGGCCTCTTCCTTGGTTTTGCAGCCTGCGGCACTGACGTAGGCGAACGCACGCAGCTGCTGTGCAATGGTGACCAGAGCGGTGGCCACCGGTTGCGAGTCCAGACCTGGAACGCCCAGGATGCGCGGGGTGACCTTGAGGCGACCTTTCGCGGCCAGCAGGGCCTTCATGCCGGTGTACTTACCGTTTTCGTCGGTACCGCCGATGATGTTGCTGGTTGTCTCGGCATCGGTTTCGCCGGCTGCAACCCGCACCACAACGGTGACTGGCTGGGTTTGGTCGGCAATGGCCTGGAGGCTGGCCGCCAAGGTGCCGGTCTTGCCAGCCTTGGCAATTGCACTCTGCACGCTGGTGAGCAGGACAGGGGTATTGAGTGGGAATGCGATCGGGTCGGCGTCGTCTGCAGTGCAGACCATGCCGACGATCGCGGTGGAAACGGTGCGGATTGGGCGGGTGCCCTCGTTGATTTCGAGGACGCGCACGCCGTGATGGTATTCGTCGGCCATGTTTGATGCCTGTGCAGTGGAATGACACTGCACAGGCTGCCGCGCGCGCGGGGGTTCAGCGAGCTGAGAGGGTTGTAGCGGCCGCTTTTACAGGTGTTGTTCTGCGATCCAGCCAGGCGCGACCGGACGATATGCCGAGTCAGGAAATGCTTCAGCCTGAGGCCAGTCACGCAGCGCCTGCAGATAGGCCAGCAGCTCGGTGAATTGCTCATTGCTGAGCGTGGTTGGGCGCCCAAGGTCCTGCTCGTCTCGGTGCCGCTCACGGATCCATTGCCGCGCCGCGAGCTCGACATCTCGCCATTGCCGCTCGGCTGCACGGCGCTCCTCCTCGCTTTCGACCCTCTCGGAAAACGCGGCATGCACGTACAGCCATCCTGGCTTTACCTGCTCACTGCAGGCGCGCCATTGAAGATCAGGATGATAGCGCCCCTCCGGGTCAACATCCGTCGTTTCAATTACGATCCCTTCTTGCACAAGTGCCCACATAGTCATCACCACTGAATAATTACTTGCCCAGCAGCCCCAGCACCACCGGCATAACCGGTATAAGCACCAGAACCCCCCCCCCCAGGACCAGCGGCCGCGCCACCAACGCCCGGAGCTTGCCTTGCGCGAACGCCTGGCCCCCCGCCAGTACCACCTTGGGTGCCGTAGTTCGAGAATCCAGGGCCAAGCGTGGTATTGAAATCGCCACCAAAACCAAGGCCCCCAGTCCCCCCAGCATTCGCCGTCCCGCTATTCCCTGCGCCCCCTACACCACCAGTTGCAGACAGGTACGCACCAAAGGACGAAGTGCCGCCTGTTCCACCCTGGCTGCCGGACTCGGTAGCACCCGCTCCGCCAGCGCCAACCGTAACTGCCACCGACGTGACGCCCGACAGGTCTACAAGGCGCTGAGACATACCGCCACCGCCGCCACCCGCCGAACCAATCCCAGCAGAGGGCGAAAAGCCACCGCCGCCACCGCCACCAATGACTGTTACCCAGGCTTTTTTAGCGCCCGCCGGAACTGTCCAGGTGAAGACTCCGGCGGTCTTATAGGTCTGCGTCCCGCGAAAAGGTCCATGACGGCTGGTAGTGACTTCTTCCCAATCGGTCCAAGTTTTCCCCGAGGTTAAAGTGCGAATAGCTTGCTTAACATCGCCGCCGGCAAGCCCTGCACTCAAGGTCTGTACCAAGTGACCAGAAGCGCCAAGCCCATCGACCACCATGCAGTGACGTTGGGCCGCATTCCAACCCGCTGGCAGGTTCAATAGTCCCGAAGCGGCAGTCAGGTAGTTACCCGGAACTTGAAAACTGTTCATATCCACTTCAGTGGTGACAATGGCGGAGCCGGCGCCAAACGACCCGACTGTCAACATCGCTCCCGCCGTAATATCGGAAGCATTTGTTTGCTTTGGCGTATTCAGGCTTGTCCAAAGCTGCCCCCACTCCGACCATACGCCATTCGAATTACGCGTGCGGATGAATGCAATCGGGGTATTCGTGTTGACCAGGGAATCCCAAATTTGAGTAGCCATGTTGCTACTCCAGCGCTCCATGTGGAAAAGCGTGGCGTTGGCAATGGCGCCGACACCTAAGCCTGCAGGATAGGTAGGCTTAATGCCGGCGGTGGTGCCGGTGACCATGTACACGCCCGTTTCGCTGACTGTATCGATATTGGTGATCACGTTATCGGCACTGGCCGCGCCTAGCCCGTAACGCGCCATCAGTGCGCGGACAAAGGCCGTGGTAGCCAGCGACGTGTCGTTATCCGTAACAGCCGGCGTCGGCGCTTTGGGATCGCCGGTAAAAGTCGGGCTGGCCAAGGGCGCCTTGAGCGCCAAAGCGTTGGTCATGGTGGCGGCAAAGTTCGGATCGTTGCCCAGCGCAGCCGCCAGCTCGTTCAGTGTATCCAGCGCCGCCGGCGAGGACGCCACCAGCGCCGCTAGGGCAGCTTGCACAAACGCCGTATTCGCCAGTTGAGACGTATTTGTCCCTGCCGCCGCTGTCGGCGCCGTCGGTACGCCTGTCAACGCCGGGCTGGCCAGCGCCGCCTTAAGCGCCATAGCCTGGTCGATCTGCGTCTTGGTGTACACATCGGTCAGGCCATAACCCGCCACCGTGGTCGGATTGGTCGCAGCGGTTACCCGGCCATAGGCATCCACCGTAACGCTACGGTAAGTGCCTGCGGCCACACCGCTGCGGCCAAAGGCCATTTCATACGTCAGGGCGGTGACGCCCAGAGTAATCGGCGCATCGGTCACCAGCTGCCATGCGCTGTCGCCGTTGACGATGCCGCGCTCAACCAGGACGAGCATGCCGGGTGTCACTTCCGCGCTGATATCTGCGTCGGCGCTGCGTGTCCAGGCGGCCGATGCGACGATGTACAGACCATTGTCCTTACCTGTGGTCTGATTCTTCACCAGGACACGCGATCCAGCGGTCAGCGCGACTCCGTCGATGGTCTGCAGCCCGCTCAAGGTGATGTTGGCTGTGGTTGCCGCGACCACAGAATGCTTGAAATCCTGCTTGGCCAGCTCGGACGTTACCCACTCACGAGTGGCCAGCACCACGCTGGGGTCAATCTTGAGTTCTACGTTGCTGGAGCTGCTGACGATCAGGTTCATGCGCACTACTTGGGTGCGGCCTGAGCCCTGGCTGAGCAATGGCTTATAGGTGGGCGGGCAGTTCGCGACGGCGACCAGGTCACCATCGGCGTCGTATAGGCCGATCTCGCGAATCCATTTGCCGCCCACGTCGGCCGGGATGATCTGCTCCGCGACGATTATGGAGCTGTCGTTATCGTCCACCTTCAATTGATTCAGCGGCGCCCGCCGCCACTCAGCAATGAGAGCGGTCTGGGTGGCGTTTGGGGTCGGCTCGATGCCGTTGGCGTCACCGACGCCCAGTTGCGTGATTTTCCAAGCAATGCCCAAGGCATCCGCGTTGGCCTGCTTTGCGGCCCCCACGTTGGTGAGGATTGCGTAGAACTGCGAGTTCTGATCAGCCATGTGCAATGTCCAGTGTGTCAATGGTGTGTTCGCGACCCCCGCGGCCAATCGAGCCCGTGATGCTGATGTCACGTTGAGCAGGGGGATAAATGTCCAGCTCATCGCCGTCGTACAGGCCGCCGGCAATGAATAGGGAGCCGCTCGTTTCGAGGCTGATGGCTAAGCCGGTCAGGTGCCGGCTCACAGGTCGGGCGTCATCAATCAGCCAGGTCAGTTCCTGGTAGGTCTCCTCGCTGATGCCTTCGTTGGATACGCCGACCTTGATGGCGAACGTTCCAGGAACGCCCTGCGGTTCCGTCTGGAACCACTCCACAACCTCGATCAGGTAACCCAATGGCTCAACCACACGGCGCAGAGCGCCGATGGTCCCCTTGCGGGAGTGGATGTAGTACGACGACCGGATGGCGCCGCGCTTGGCCGATTCGCTCCAGCGGCTGTCCCATCGATCGACGGAAACGGTCCAGGCGAGGAAGGGCAGCAACGCCACCGGGCAGCGGTCTGGATTGAAGAGGTCCCGGATCGGCACGGGGACGCGCTCGATCTGCGCGAGCGCCTCTGCGGCCTGGGACTCCAGGTCGGTGGAATTTCCGGGCAGCAGCCTCATGGCTCTGTACCTTGCGACAGGCTGATGCCGGTGCAGTACGGTGCCTGGCTGTCCGTGGCATTGATGTCGGCCCAGCCGGCCAGCATGACTTTGCGCACCCCTTCAACGTGCAGTGCCGCATGGACGGCTGACTCGGAAACTTGCATGCCCAGGCGGCGGCGTTGCGTCACGAATGCCTGCAGCTTCTGCTCAGCGGCCTCAAGAATCGGCTCGGCTTCGGGCCCCAGCGTGTTCAAGTACAGGGTTGCGGTTACTTGGTATGGCAGGATCTCCGCGCCCTGCACAATCAGCCGGTCTGCAACCGGCCTGCGGTCTTCATCGTTCAGATAGGAAGAGACGGCATCGAGCAGGGCTTGGTCGGCTGTACCGTCTGCGAGTGCGGACTGAATCGTCACGACGGCGGTGGCGGGTGATGGGCTTTGCGCTGTGGCATCTGCAACCCGGCCATCTGAGGCCCTGGCGTGGAAAATGTACGAGTTACGCGGCCCCGCAGTGCTCAGCCCTTCAAATGCCATCTGGGCTCGCTCACGCAGCGCCTCGTCGCTCTCTAGCACCTGGGGGACAGGGGGAATAGCCAGCGGCTGGGCAACCTGGATCACCAGGCGCTTAACGTTGACGTTGGCGGCGAGCTGGTCCAGATCGTTGCCGCCGGCGGAGCTAAGCATCACTGCAAGTGAAGCCTCATTAACCCGCTGCCGCAGGATCATTTCCCGGTAGGCGCTCTCCTGCAGCAGCTTGGTGATTGGCTCGGACTCAAGTGCCAGCCGGCCGGAGATCATGGCCTGCTCTTCCGCTGGCCAGAGGCTGATGGCGTAGGCCTTGCGGTCGGCCAGGATCTGCTCATAGTCGATCTGTTCGACCACCTGGGGCGCCGGCAGTTGGCTAAGGTCTATCGGTAGGAAGGTGTTCACGCGGTGCTCCCCAGCTGCAGAGGCATGCGGACGTTGAACTCTTCGTTGTTGTCGACCAGGACGGCGGTCATATCCAGCTCTGCCCGCCCGGTCAGGTCGGAGATGTTCAGTTGCACGCGGGTTAGGTTGATGCGCGGTTCCCAGCGAAGCAGGGCCATCGCAGTGGCTGCGTACAGGCGCAGGCAAGTCGTCTCGTTGAGGGGCTGATCGATCAGCTCGGGCAGCAGGCTGCCGTACTCCCGTCGCGCGATCCGTGTACCGAGGCGGGTGGTGAGAATGTCCTCGACGGACTGGGCAATGTGCTCACGAGTGGTCAGGGTTGAGCCGGTACGGCGGTTCATTTGGCAGGCACTCCCGTTTTGCCAGGGCCTGACATCACGCCGCCATGTACGTGGGTCACCAGGCTGACGCCATCGGCAATAACGTCTTCCGTTACCGTTACAAGACCGGTGACGGTTTGGTTGCCGGTCTGGATGTAGTCACCTTCGTGGGTGATGTCGCCCACGATGTGGATGCCGCCCGTGCTGATCAGCTCGGTGGTACCGCCTTCCGGCAGGGTGGCTATCAGGTGGTGCGCCACACTGTCGTACTCGACCACGGCGCCATCGGCATAGGTGTGGCGATGCAGGCCGGCGCGATCGCCATTGGCTGGGATCAAGTCGCTGAAAAGCCCGGTGACCGCCACGCCGTTGGCCAGCTGGCCGCTGGGCGACAGCAGCAGTACCTGTTCATCGACGGTAGGCGGGTCCCATTCCCGGCTCTCGCCAGCTCGCCAAGCGAGCCACGGCAGCCAGGTGGTCAGCATCCCGCCGGTCTGGACCTTTACGCGGGGCGGCACGTGTTGCACCTCGGCAACGATGCCGAAGCGGATCAGGTTTTCCAGCAGGCGGTTGATTTCGGCAAGGGAGTTCATGCCGGCGATGGTCGCGCCACGCGTGCGCGAGCGCAGCCGGTGGCGGTTGTAGCGGGCGCAGCTACAGGCCCAGGTGGGCGAGCACCAGGTCTTTCAGCACTTCCTGATCTTCGACAGTGAAGCCAAGCAGCTCCCGGGCCTCGTACTGAGCCGTTGGGCCACGGGCGGCAATGCGATCCCGCAAGCCGTATTGGTGGACACGGGCAATCCTTGCGATCCGTCCGGTAAACCCAACTGCCAAGCCCTTGGCGTCCCCTTGGGCCTTGAGGTAGCTGGCTGTGCGCAGCTTCTGGAACATCTTCGCCTTGGCCTTCACCCGGCCTTTTTTCTCGCGCAGCTTATGCGGCCGTCGTGCCGTGTACTGGGTGCCATCGGGATTGTGCTGGCCTTTGATCCGTTGTTGTTGGCTCCGGCGCAGCTGTTGCGCCAGGGTTCGGGCCAGTTTGGCCCGGCCGGCTGGCTCGATCTGGCGAAGCAGTGGGCCGGCCCAGTCTTCCAGGGCGTTGAGATCAGCCACGGTCAGGGCGCTTCGGGTGAGGCATGACCAGGGCCATGCTGTCTGGGGCGGCAGGTGGCTGCCAGGACACGAGCGGTTCGCCGTCGGCATACACGGTCACTGGACCTTGTTCCTGGTAGTCCTCGTATTGTGGTTCGGGGGCGTGGGAGGCATCGAGGCTGCCATCCGCCTTGCGGGTGACGATCACGCGCTCGGTTAGGGGCAGGGTAAGGCTGAGATCTACCTTGCTGCGGTCCAGCATGTCGGCTTCGAATTTCAGACCCTCGGCGGACTTGTCCAGGTTGACCAGCAATTCAGACTGGTTGACCCGCAACCATCCAAGGATCGGGAGCATCACGCTGTCAGGGTGCCCCGCAAAGTCGGTCAGGATGACTTGCAGGGTGTAGCTGTATTCGAACGAAAGGCTGGCAGCGGCGGTGCAGCGGACCCTGCCCTGGTCGATGAACATCAGCAGGCGTTCAGGGTTTTTCTTGAGGCCTGGCACGGCCTCCAGCAGCAGATTACGCAGGCTATCGGGCTTGTTCATGCTTCACCTGGTGTTGATAAACGGCGTCGACCTGGGCGGCGCACTCGGACCAGGCTAGCTCGGTGCGCTCCTGGTCAGTGAGCAACTGGCCGTTCTTTGCCGGGCTTGTCGCCGGCAGTTGGCAGGGCACCACTACCGGACAACCACTGACGGTAAGCGTCGGCGCCGGTGATGGCGGGACGCTGCCGCAGCCGGCGAGCAGTATCAGGGATAGGCTGATCAGCCCATTGCCGCAGTTCATCGTTCTCATGCTTTAGGTTCTCGATCAGGCGCTCGCGGTTGGCCAGGCCAGTGCGCAGCTCGCCCTGGAGCTTCAGCAGCTTGGCCTGGTCTTCGCGCTCGCGCGCCAGGGTGGCTTTCAACTTGTTGGCGGTGGCCAGGTTGTCGCGGGCATCGGCCTGAGCGGTGTCGCGCTGCTCAGCCAGGCCCTTGGAGATGGCCTTCTCGCTATCCAGTAGCGACTTCTGCGACCAACCCCACAGGCCGACGCCGGCCAGCAGCGCAGCAGCAAACAACCCGGTGCGCAGGTCCATCAGGCAGCTACCAAAGCACGGTCTTGGTGCCGCTCGAAGGCGCGCTCCAGCTTCACGTCGTACAGGTTTCGCTGGTAGTTCGGGCCGTTGTAGAGCTTGGCCACAGTTGCCCACTTCAGTGCCTTCAAGGCCTTGAGCAAGTTGGCGTCGGCTTCGATGTAGCGGACGAAGGCCTCCAGGTGGTCTGCTTCGCTACGATTCATCGCTGCTACAAAGTCGTGGACGCTGGAGTAACCCAGGCGCTGCCAGTGGTAGCCCATGACTTGGAAGCCGCCCCAGCTGGCGGACTCCAGCGCGGCTACGTCGTCCAGTTGCCGAGCCTGAGCAAGACGCTGATGCTCAGCGCTCCCGCCGATGTAACCGCCGGCTTTCGGGTTAACCAGGTTGGGCACCTGCTTGGCCAGCTGCTCGGCGCGCTGGTGCAGCTGCTCCTGGTCATCACCGGACGAGCGGACCAACTGCACGCGGTCAAACATGACGTGGCGCTCGAAGAGGATCACCGGCTTGCCGTTGTCCAGAAAGCCGAGGCCATTTGATTCGACCTCGTTCAGGGCATACACAGCCGCGATCGGCACGCCGAGACGGGCGGAAGCCTGGACCAGGTCGGAATGTTTGAGGAGCTTGCCGGTGTCCAGGCCTTGCAGGCTGGCCATGGTCTTCGGGCCGGCGGCGCCATCGGAAACGAGCCCGGCTTTCTCCTGGTAGGCCCGGACGGCCGCCTCGGTGGCATCGCCAAAGGCACCGTCAGTTTCCAGCTTGGCGCCTTTGGCGTTGAGCAGGCGCTGCAGCTCGCGAACCGCTTGGGAGCGGTCGCCATGTCGAAGAGTGGTCATGCTGTTCCCTCTTTGCGGGTGAAGAACTTCTTCGCGGTTGCACGGGTGAACTCGACGCCCAGCAGGCCAATGACGCCCCCGAAGAACGGGGCCGCACTGATTGGGATGCCGATCAGCGACAAGCCGTGGCTGGCCGATAGGGCCAATGCGCCGCAGAGCGGGGCTTCTACGGCCATGCGACGGATTCCGCCGCCACCGTAGATAACCCGCAGGGCGGCAATAACGATGGCCAGACCGCCGGCATACAGGCCGGGCCAGTTGTGTTCGAGCCAGGTGGCGAGCCAGGCCCAGGTTTCAGGGCGGTCAGGCATGGGTGTCCTTCCTTGGTTGGGTGTTGGGGTGGCCGGTCAGTCCCATAGGTTCACCATCTGGCGTTCGGGGGCAGCCGCTTGCAGTTCGGGGAGGGTGACGAGCAGGCCAGAAGGAAGCACAGGCCCCTTGTCGGCCAAGCCCGGATTGGCATCGAGCACGGCCTCGACCACGCCGGCAGTGCGGCCGTAGTGACGCCAACACAGGGCGTCCACGGTGTCGTTTTGCTGGGTGCGCTTCTGTTCGGCCATTACTTTTGGCCCCTGGCGCAGGGCTGGGCGATCACGTCGTCGGGGTAAACCCATGCGCCGTCATCGCTGACAATTGCACCAGCTGACATGCCCGTTTCAGGATCCCGGCAGACCGCCAGGCCCAACGGGTGCATGATTTCCCGGTTGATGCGTACCAGCAGGCCGCGCCGGGATATCTCGTTCCAGTCGATGGTTTCCATTTTGGCCATCAGAGCAGCTCCACATTTGTGCGCGAGCTGCCCAGGAAGTCACGGACGGCCCAGCGCTGGTCGCGACGGTAGTCATCGATGGTCGGCGCCGACTCGTCGGCGTTCTTGCTGCCGCTGGCGGTGCTGTCGAAACCGCGATAGCGCTCGCAGACCTCGGCGCCGGCCGCGCACTCGACGGCTCGCACGTAGAGGTGGATGCGCTCAGAACTGGTTAGGCGGTCGTCATCTGGAACATCGGCCAGGGTGGTGAAGGCCTCAACCTGGCGGGCTGCTCGCCACTTGGCCAAGTCCCGGTTCACCCCAATGATGGCCGCGACAACAGCAGTTTCGAGACGGGCAGGGGTGACGCTGGAGTCGATGCGCAGGGTTTCCCGCAGCTTGTCCAGGTCAATGGACGGCCAGAAGGGATTGCTGTTGATGTGGGTGTCCGGTACCGATTCGCTCGGCACCAGACCGCCGGCGATGAATCCGCTCATGGTCGTGCTCTGAATAGGTCGGCGGTGGTCGGGGCTTCACAGCTGAGCCAAAAAGGCCGCTGATCCGTCCCGAGCCGCCGGGTTGCGTGGGACGCTCGGTTAGCTGGCGGGGCCAGCGAGTTTCTTGAGGAGACGCTCGGCCTTCTCCAGGTCTTTCTTTCCGCCACAGGCATTGTCGAGCTTGATGGCTTCTTGCAGCAGCTCGACACCCGCCTCTACTTGGCCAGGCGCGCCCGGATTGCTCTCGTCGAGGCCTTGCAGCGTTGCGCGTGCCAGAGCCAGCTTGAGCTTGGCCCTGGCTTCATCTGGCATGTCTTGCTCTTCCGTGAGCAGAGCGGTGCGGAGCAGGTCGTCAACCGGGAACGTATCGCCAGCCTTCTGAGCGTTGAGCGCGGCCGTGGCGACTTCTTCAGCGATCAAGCAGCCGGTGGTGCGAGCAAAGCGGTTCGGGGTTGGCAGGTTGTGCTTCAGCACATACTCAGCAATGTCCAGGCCTCCCGGGAAATCACCGGCATCGAAGCGCCAGATCATCACGGTGGTCAGTACGTCGTCATGAGCACCTTGGCCAGCCTCAAGGATGCCGGCGACATAGGGGACGTACTCCGGCAACAGAATGCTTTTCAGCCTGGCCTTGGCCTGCTTCGACTGAACCTGCTTGAGGCGCAGCTGATCCTGCTGCAGCTTGGCGAGCATCAGCTCATAGCTGGTCAGGCCGTCCATCATGGCAGCCGGGGCGGTGGTGGCCGCCTCCTTGGCGGCCAGCTTGCGCAGTCGGGTACGTTGAGCGAGGGTCAGCGTCATGGTTAGACCTTCTCGATGTTCTCGACCAGGGCGCAGGCGCCGAAGTCTTCCACGACATAGGCCTCGTTCGAGGATTGGTAATCGGCGACCTGGTCGGCGTCCGGCTCGTCACGGATGTTGCGACGACGCTTGCCGTTCTGGACGTAGATCGACAGGTTGGACAGCGGGCCAACCCACACACCGCCTTCGATGAAGAACGGGGCGTCGTACTCGATCGGCTTACCACCCAGGCGAGTCTTGATGATGATCTCGTCGGCCGCATTGGCTTCCTGGTTGGAGTCCGCGCCTTTTTCCAACGCCTTGAGCTGCTTCTCATGCAACAGAGCAGGATCCACGATCACGACCAGGTCGGTGCGCTTGCGGTGCCATGGGTCGAGCAACTGGATGGCGTCGAACACCAGGGCGTCCAGGGTTTTGTAGTCACCGGTAGCACCGACGGTGACCTTGCCGGCAGTTTTGGTGCCTTCATCGATGACGCGTTCCGGGGCGCGGTCGCGCATTTTCTGCAGCCAACCGATGTTCACGTCCTCCAGCATCGGGTTGGCAGCCAGGTCGGTGTCGGCGGCGGCGCTTTTACCGTTGAAGCCGATCATGATGCGATCAAGACCCTGGCGCTCTGCGATCGAGCCCGACAAGCGGGTCTGGAAGTCTTTGAACTTCGCCCAGGCATCGAGCCGCGCATAGGGGATGGCGGTGTCGAAGTTGGTCTTCTTGCAGGCGTAGGTGTCCGACGTCAGTGCGGCCACGTCGCGTGGTTGGCGACGTTTGTTTGGTCCGGTGGCGGTGCGGCTGGCTGTTGGACCGTTAACGCCGAGCAGGATGGCTTCACCTTCCGCCTCGTCAACGCCGATGATGTTGATCTTCTTCAGGAACCCACTCGATTCCTGAATGGCAGTTTCCAGATTCTGGGCCGGGTTGGGCGCTACGGTGTAGGTCTCAGTAACCGAGGTGACATCGTTGATTTTGGCCTGGTTGGCCAGGTAGCCGTTGAAGGCGATCCGTGTTTCTTTCTGCATGGTAGTTCTCCGAACTGGTGGTCTGTGGGGCTACGGGGGATCAGTACTCGGCCTGGATCTGCCCGTCGCCACCGGTCACTGGTGGGCGCTTCGGCTGGCTGTGGTCTTCGGTTTCGCCCAGGCGCTTGACCAGCTCGTTGAACTCCTTCGACAGCTTGTCGTGGTCGGCCTGGAGCTTCTCGCGTGCGGACTTCTCCGCAGTGAAGGCTTCGGCCTGCTCGGCGCCATGGGTTGCGATCTGCTCGATCAGCTCGCCCAGGGCGGTAAAGCTGGCGGCGTCCTTGCCTTCCTTATCCTTGCTCTTGCCGAGGAGTTCGCCGACCTTGTCGCGCAGTGCTGCAAACATGGATGGGGTTTCGACGACTTCCTCGAATTTGATGGAAACCTCTTCAGCGGCGCTGAACAGGTTGTCCTGGTGCTGCTTGCGAGCAGCCAGACCGCTTTGCGAACTGAACTTGAGAGCTTCGGTACCCAGGCTGGCCGGGCTGTCGGTTACCGCCAGGCCAACCAGGTATGCCTTGCCCGACTCGGCAAAGTTCGGCTGAACCTCTGCCGACGTGTAGATCTTCTGACCCTTTTTGTTCAGCTCGATCAGGCTCGCGGTCGGTTCGATCTTGGCGTACAGGCCGAGCTTCTTCTCGCCGCCGATCTCCACCTCTTCGGCTTTCAGGGCCAGCACGTCGCCGAACGAACCGAACAGGCTGTCCGGGCCCAGGCCGCGGATGTGCTCGCAATTGAGGCGGGCGCCGTAGGTTTTTGGGTCGTAGGTAGCGGCCATCTGCTCGATCCAGGAGCGTTCGATGGTGCGGCCGTCAGTGGTTGCGCCCTCGACGAAGATGCGGAACCAGTCGGAGCGGTAGTTCTTGGCGGGGGCGTTGCTTGCGGCCATGTTGGCAGTCCTCAGTGCGGTGGCGTTGTGCCTTGCGATGAGGGGCATGGTCCGCAGCCGGCTGATTCACGGCAACGCGCTGCACTTGTAGGCCTAACGGCTACAGTGGGCGCCAGTGGGGGAATACGCGCGCGAGCGGCAGCATCGGCGCCATGAACACTACCGCCCAACCCACGATGGATCCGCGCCGCCAAGCCAAGTTCATGTACTGGACCGGTTGGCGCATCACCGATATCGCCGAATATCTCGACGAGAAAGATAAGACCGTCCACAGCTGGAAGGCCCGAGACGAATGGGATCGTGCCGACAACGTCGAGCGAATCGGCGGCGCCCTGGAGGCGCGGTTGGTGCAGCTGATCCTCAAGGACGGAAAGACCAGCGGTGACTTTAAGGAGATCGATCTGCTCCATCGCCAGCTGGAGCGGCAGTCACGCATTCAGCGGTACCAGGCGGGCGGTACCGAAACCGATCTCAACCCGAACATCGCCAAGCGTAACGAAGGGCCCAAGAAGCAGCCCAAGCGCAACGAGCTGGATGAGGACCAGATCGAGCAGTTGGTAGATGCTTTCCGGGACAGTTGCTTCGACTACCAACTCGACTGGTACCGCGCCGGCAACCAGCGTACCCGGATGATCCTCAAGAGCCGGCAAATCGGTGCCACGTTCTACTTTGCCCGGGAAGCGCTGATCGACGCCATCACGACCGGCCGCAACCAGATCTTCCTGTCGGCCAGCAAGGCCCAGGCGCACCAGTTCAAAACCTACATGCAGGCGTTTCTCAATGAGGTGCTGGGCATCAAGCTCACTGGCGACCCCATCGTGCTCTGGAACAACGCCGAGCTGCATTTCCTGGGCACCAACTTCCGTACCGCCCAGGGCCGGTCCGGAAATTTCTACTTCGACGAATTCTTCTGGGTGCACGGCTTCACCGAGATCAACAAGGTCGCCTCGGGCATGGCGCTGCACAAGAAGTGGCGCAAGACCTACTTCTCGACGCCGAGCAGCATGGCGCACCCGGCCTACACCTGGTGGACCGGTGAGCGGATCAACAAGGGCAAGCCTTCTGCTCAGCACATCCAGCTGGATGTGACCCATGAGGCTCTGCAGCAGGGCCGGCTGTGCGAGGACAAGATCTGGCGGCAGATCGTCACGATCATGGACGCTGAATCAAGGGGCTGCGACCTGTTCGACCTGGATGAGCTTCGGCTGGAGTACGACGGGCCAGCGTTCCAAAACCTGCTCATGTGCCAGTTCGTGGACGATGGGCAGAGCATATTCCCCCTGAGCATGCTGCAGCCCTGCATGGTGGAAAGCTGGGACTGGCCGGGCTACAGCCCATTTGCTGCCCGGCCATACGGTGAGCGGCCGGTTTGGGTTGGCTACGATCCGGCGGAAAGCGGCGACTCGGCCGGTCTGGTCGTGGTTGCGCCCCCGCTGGTACCCGGCGGGAAGTTTTTCGTCCTGGAGAAGCACCAGTTCCGCGGGATGGACTTCAACACCCAGGCCGAGACCATTCGGCAAATCACCAAGCGCTACAACGTGGCCTACATCGGGATCGACACCACCGGCATGGGCAGCGCCGTCGCGCAGCTGGTGCGCCAGTTCTTCCCGGCGCTGCGCACCTTCTCCTACAACCCCGAGGTTAAGACGCGACTGGTCATGAAGGCCTGGGACGTGATCAGCAAGGGGCGCCTGCAGTTTGATGCTGGCGCAACCGACATCGCCCAATCGCTCATGGCCATCCGCAAGACCGTCACCCCAGGCGGTCGCCAATTCACATACACCGCCGGCCGCAACGAGGCCACCGGCCATGCCGACCTGGCCTGGGCGCTCTTCCACGCGTTGCACAACGAGCCGCTCGAAGGCCAGACCGCAACCAACACACGCATCATGGAGATCTTCTGATGGGCAACATCGATCAGGCAGGCGCTGTGCCGGCGCCCGCTGGGGAGCTGCTGGCCAACCCTGGCGCCCGAGCCGAGGCTTTCACTTTCGGCGACCCAACACCGGTCCTGGACGGGCGGGAGATCCTGGATTACCTGGAGTGCTACAACAATGGTCGTTGGTATGAGCCTCCGGTTTCCCTGGACGGCCTGGCCCGTTCCTCGAAGGCCAGCGTCTACCTGCAGTCTGGGCTGATCTTCAAGCGCAACGCCCTGGCCAGGACGTTCAAGCCCCACAGGTTGCTGACTCGTCAGGCCTTCGAGCAGATCGTCATGGACCTGTGCTGGTCGGGTAACCTGTACCTGGAAAAACGCGACAACATGCTGCGCGACACCCTTGGGCTCAGGCCGTGCCTGGCTAAGTACATGCGGCGGGGCTCCGATCTGGAAACCTACTACCAGGTGCGCGGCTGGCGGGACGACTACGAGTTCCGCGCTGGCAGCATCTGCCACCTGCGCGTGGCCGACATCAACCAGGAGGTCTACGGCCTACCGGAGTGGTTGCCGGCGCTCCAAGCCGCGCTGCTCAACGAGTCGGCCACACTGTTCCGGCGCAAGTACTACCAAAACGGCAGCCACGCGGGGTTCATCCTCTACATGACCGATGCCGCCCAGAACGAAGACTTTGTCGACGACCTGCGCAAGGCGATGAAAAGCAGCAAGGGGCCTGGCAACTTCCGCAACCTGTTCATGTACGCGCCCAACGGCAAGAAGGACGGTATTCAGCTCATCCCAATCAGCGAGGTGGCGGCGAAGGATGACTTCGGCGCGATCAAGAACATCAGCCGTGACGACCAGCTGGCCATGCTGCGGATCCCGCCGCAGCTGATGGGCGTGGTGCCGCAGAACTCAGGTGGCTTCGGTTCGGTACGTGAGGCTACTCAGGTGTGGGCGGTAAACGAGCTGGAGCCCGAGCAGGCAAGGCTGTTGCAGATCAACGAATGGCTTGGGGAGGAAGTGATCCGGTTCAACCCCTATGAGGTGTCGGTCGGCAACACCAACTGAAGGACATATGAAACAGAAAAGCCGCCTATCGAGGCGGCTTTTTGCTATCCAAGCTCGATATCGGTGAACTTCGATATCTGTTTTCTCATAAACCCTTTGCCAAGTGCTGCCAGCGTATCCATGGTGAAGACGCCTGCGGCTGTAGCGGCCTTCTTTGTCAAAGCCCAGACCGCGTCGTCTCGAACTGAGTCGATGAAGTCATGCCCTATTGGGGTCAGCGCCCGGAAGCTGAACTGCCCTTGGGGGTTCATTCCACGGCCGCCAGCCATGTCGATCCAGCCGCTCTGTAGAATCTGATCGACGTGGTAATAAACCGCGTCGCTGTCATAGCCCGGCAGAGCCAAGTGGTCCTTATAGCTGACCATGGCAATAGCGGTTGCTGGCTTTTCCAAACTTTCCAACTTCAGCATCAGCAGTCGGATCAGCTCTGGGTCACGCTGCATCGTTGTTCCTCCTTGGGGCGGCCCTGCGCCGCAGCTGAACGATAGCGCCGATTCCTTCTGGACACCATCTTGGGCATTCGCGCTGCTCTGGGCCCGGCGCGCGCCCTCGTCCCCCCGCCACGCCTGCGGGCTAAACGTGTCGGAAATTCCGCACCCCTGCAGGGCGCTGGCAGACCCTACGGCGTTGGGGTTGATCAGGATGTGAGGGTCTGAGCTTTTCTGCGGATCCCTGCACCTGGAGGGGGTTGGCAGGTCGTTGTGTTGGGTTTCTGTACGGGATAGGGGGAGGGGTCTGAAAAAGAGTAATCAGCGTAACCGGATGAGGTGGCAGATGGTGGAGGCCGCGTGTTCATTGGGCCTGGGCGATTACAGATGGGAGTAATAGAGAGGTAATGGAAAAGGTAATTTTATTATAAGTGATTGATTTTAAAGGCTTTGTAGCAAGCCATTTATCACTAAAACAAAAGGTAATCTGATTACTATTTGGTTACTAAGAAATCACTCTCCAGCAAACCTATGAGGCCGCGTATTCCGTGGGGTGCAGGACAGAAAACGGTCAGGATTACCAATATTACTCTTTTTCTGACCCCCCCCTATACCCTAAAAATGGAAGTCTCAACGCAGGGGCGGGCGCACGTGTGCATGTCTGATGCTCACGTGGCTGAGTGGTACGGGAGAGGAAGAGGGCGAGAGGGAAGGCTGGGCCTTCCCCCTGGCGGTTAGCGCTTGGTAGCTGTACCGAAGACGAAGCCCAGGGCGGAAGTCGTCAAGCCGTAAAGCCACTTCCGAGCCTCGTTGAGCTCCGGGCTCTCGGTTACAAAGAAGCTACCGACGATGAGAAGCGCCGATACGCCGATGACAAAGCCGGCGATGTTGGTTGGGGCTGCTCTATCAGTAGCGCCCCAGAACTTTCCGAGCCAGCCCAGATTCTGCTGATTGTGCTGGAGCTGAAAATGCTCTTTACCGGCAGCAAAGAACGCATTTTCGTCATTCCCTGAGCCATTCAGCCCGTTCGCAGCGGCTTCAGCAGTTGGATCAATCTTAACCGAGCCAATCCCCGGTGTTGGCTCGCTCACGCTTGTACCGCCGTTTGGCCGCTTTGTGCCTTGCGCACGGCATCCTTGAAGTGGGTCGCAATGGTGCTGAACGGAATATCCACACCGCGCATCCCGTTCGCAGCCGACCAGGTCACGGCCCATGGAGTCCCACTTGCATGGGTCATCTCCGACAAGCGGATACCCGAATACATGCCGTAGCTGTTGTACACGTTCTGCAGGAAAGTACGGATATCAGGGTCCGCAGGTGTAGCAGCTTCCCGGACGCCCAGAGCATCATACTCAAACGCCTTGCCGGTGATTTCGCCGGAGCCGAAGCGTTTGAACTCGTGATACAGCGAAGGGATGACGGGGCCGTACTGCCAAGCCTCGACCGCCTCGTTGATCAGTGGCCGTTCGGTATAACCGGCGTACCAACCATGAGCGTAATAAACGAGCTTCTGCAGCTTCATCGGGCTAATGCACTCACCCCTGGCGGCGGCCAGTTCCAGAAAGTAGTTAGCAATCGATTTCGCATTGAACACGTTCGTTCTCCTTCAGCGACCTTTTGCGCCCATGTGTGAGCGCGAGCCCCTTGACATCCAGCGAAAACGGCTTCCTAGAGGGCTAGTATGGCACGGCGGATGCGGGTTGTATCATAAATAGCTGGGGGCTAAAAGCTATTCTGCAACTGTATGAGTATACAGTATTTCTGTGCCGATTGCTGCTGCTCTTGGTACGTGCGTTGGTACGTGTGCCACAAACAACAAAGGCCTGCATTTCTGCAAGCCTTTGATTTATATGGTGCCGGCACCAGGAATCGAACCCGGGACCTACTGATTACAAGTCAGTTGCTCTACCATCTGAGCTATACCGGCAATGGGGCGTCATTATAACGATCGGTTGGCGCCTGTAAACCACTTCCTTGCGATTGTTTGAAAATGACCTAAGTCACCGGCTTAAAAGGAGAAATTTCCTACCAGCCGCGGTGGATGGTGTTGACGTTTGGTTCGGTCTTGGCGGGGTTGAAGAACAGCTTGTCGTTATCGCAGCCACGCTTGCGGCAGGGGCTTTCTACGCGAAGGGGCAGGCCGTTGTCGCCGCCCAGCTGCATGCCGGGGGTGTTCCAGTCCAGGTTGCTGGTGTGCTGTGGCGTGGTGCCGCTGCCATTGGAGCAGGCAGTCAGGGCCAGGGAGAGGGTCAGCAGGGCAAGGGGTTTGGCGTGGGGCACGATGTCGAGGTCCGTTAGTCCATGTCGATTCTGGCGCAACGCCAGACGGTCGCGTGGCTGGCGGGGCAGCGCGCGACGTAGCTTTTTAATGATTTGGGGGACGGATCATACACCGTTGAGCCGGGCTCGCGGTGGATCGGCTTCGCATTGTGATGACTGTGCAGGCGTCTTCGCGGGTAAACCCGCTCCCAAAGTTGAGGTGGTGCTCTTTCGCTCGGAGCGCAGTTGTAAGGTATTTCTGAATCTGAAACCAAATGCTTCATGTTCGGTTGGTTTGGGAATTATCCTACGAGCGCTACCGAAGCTTCACTGTTGGCGGGGAAGTGCCCCAGGGATACCGTTCCTGGGTCGCCAATTCCTGGTGACCGGGTGTGAGAACCCGACTGTGAATAAGCGGTAGCCCTATGGCTGCCGTACGCGGGCAGACTTCGGTCTGGCCGGGCTTCCTTATTCCCTCGGTTTCTCACCCCGCGTACGGCTGCCACCCAAATCCGTGAGAAAGATTTGGTGGCATGCATTTTCAGTGAATAAGGATTAAGCCATGAAGAAAATCGTTCCAGACCCACCTCGCCCTCTCATCTCCACCCCGTACTTCACCATCCACAGCGACATCTCCCCACCCGACGCCATCGCCCACGCCGGCCAGCTGTTGCGTGTCGTGGTCGAAACCCTGGACGACCACTGCCGTGACCACGCAGGCGAGCCCGGCCTGAACCTGCTGGCAAACGCCAACCATGCGGCTTATTCGGCCTATGTGCTGATCCAGCATGCAAAGCGGCGTTTGGACGATGCGCAGGATGGGGAGTCGTTCACATGAGCCTTGAAACCAAGCCTGTCACCACAGCCGGTATCGAGACGTTTCTCGAAGTCGGCAACCCGCCCGTGGATCTCTTGCGCGTACAACCCGGAATTCCTGTGGATGACGCCTATGAACAGGTTTCGATATTGCTGGGCTACATCAAGCACCTGGTGCGCGAAGGCGACATGGAGGATGACCACAAGCTACTGGGGGCCGCCGATTATCTCAGTGCGCTGGCCAAGGCACTGATGAACGATATCGAAATGGCGAAGAACAAGCTGCACTGAGTTGGAACGCACCTGTGGGGGCCGGGGAGCCGGCGCCCACAATCAGGCAGCGGCCGCACCAATCCAGCGCTGTTTGCCTAATCGAATTTTTGTTTATGCACAAGAGGCATCAGCGCCGTGCGCGAAAGGCGTGCCGATACGCCGCACCGCTGGTCTTTGCGCAAAGGCCTGTTTTTACTGGGGTTGTAGCTGCGGCGGGAATAAGCCGAACGTTTGAAATAGCGCTTGGATCCAACCATTCATCACAAGCTTGTTCACAGACTTATCCACAGGTTGTGCTGTGGCTAACGGTCGCGCTCGGCAAGCAGCAGCAGGTTGCGTGGGGTGAGTGGATAATCGCAAAAGGTGCCCAGGCGTACGGCGTAGCCGTGCTCTTCAAGAAACAGTGCGCGGTCGAGCACCAGCCACATTTCCAGTGGCCTTCTGAACAGGTTGCGTATCCGTTCCAGGTTGCGCACCTGGGCAAGGCGCTGCCAGCCCTCTGCTTCCAAGGCATCCCAATCGGGGTTGATGGTCAGTTCCAGCTCGCGCAGTTCGGCCAGGTCGCGGCAGTACTGCTCGAAAGGTTTGGCCAGCCAGGCAACCGGCAGCGACGGGGTGGGCAGGTATTCATCACGCTGGCGTTGGCGGCGCTGCAGCAGGTCGAAGCCCAGGCGCCTGGCCATGGAGCAGTCGCGCTGGTGGCGAACCCGGGCGCCGGCGGTCACGGTTTCGCTCAGCGGCAGGCCCAGGTCGAGGAGCGACAGCTGCAGCGCCGAGCGCTGCGCAGCTGTGGATAACGGCTGGTACTGCTCGCCCTGGATGCGGTTGTAGCAGCAGGGCGCCACGGCGAGATGGCGGCAGCCTTGCTCACTGGCCACACGCAGCAAGTGCACATGTAGGTCGCCGCAGGCATGCAGGGCCACCACGCTCTTGTCGCTGCCCAGGTGGCGGCGGCTGTCCGCTGCCATGACGTCCTGGTGCACGTGGGTCGCCGGCAGCTGGTGGTGGTCACTCAGGGCTTGGCCGGCGTTGACCAGTCGGGCGTCGTACTCCAGGCAGGTCAGCTGCTGGCCGGGCTGCAGCAGGCGGCGGCCGAGGTAGCCTTTGCCTGAGCACCAGTCCAGCCAGTGGTGGGTCTGCGTGCGGAAGTTCAGGCGGCGGCTGAAGGCCTCGATCTGCTGCCACTTACGGCCCGGGACGTTGACGTCCAGGCGGTGTGCGGCGGGGGGCAGGCCGGTGTCGGGTAGCTCGCCCAGGGCGCTGAGCTGTTGGGCTTGCCGGGCAAGGTGTGGAAAAGGTGCGGGCACGCCCTGCGGGTCGAGGTTGGCTTCGGCATCGCTCAGGCTGCATTGGCGCAGGTGGGCGGACAGTGCGGGGTGTTCGGTTTCCCAGTCCAGGCGCAGGGTGGTGAAGGGCCTGGGTTTCCACAGCTGCTGGTGCTCGGTCAGGAACTGGTCGAGGGCCAGGAAGCGTTCGCGTAGTTGGTGGCTGTGGAGGAAAGGGGGCATGGGGCTTGGCACTGGTTGAGGTGAAGGGCCCCACCGCCATCAAGCCGGCTTGACGGCGGTGGGTTGCAGAGCAGCCCGTGGGGTTTTAACGCCCTTGGCAGGCATCCACCCGCAACCAGCGCTCCAGCAGCTTGAAGCCTTGCACCAGTACGAACGAGATCACCAGGTAGAACACCCCGGCAGCGAAGAAAATCTCCACCGGCAGGTAGGTACGGGCAATGATGGTCCGTGCCATGCCGGTCAGCTCCAGCAGGGTCACCGTACTGGCCAGGGCGCTGGCCTTGAGCATCAGGATCACTTCGTTGCTGTAGGCCGGCAGGCCGATGCGCGCAGCGCGGGGCAGCATGATGTAGAACAGCGTTTTGCCACGGGACATGCCCAGTGCTCGCGCCGCTTCAATTTCACCCTTGGGGATCGACTGCAGCGCGCCGCGCAGGATCTCGGCGATGTAGGCCGCAGTGTGCAGGGTCATGGTCAGCACCGTGCACCAGAACGGATCGCGCAGGTAGGGCCAGAGGCTGCTCGAACGCACCGCATCGAACTGCGCCAGGCCGTAGTAGACCAGGAACAACTGCACCAGCAGGGGTGTGCCGCGGAAGAAGAAGATGTAGCTGTAGGGCAGGGCGCGCACGTACCAGTGCCGCGACGAGCGGGCGATACCCAGCGGGATCGCCAGGATCAGCCCGGCAACGACCGCGATGGCTACCAGTTCCAGGGTCAGGGTGGCACCCTGGGCCAGGCGCGGCAGCCACTTGATGATCACTTCCCAGTTCATTGTTCGGCCCTCGCAAAGCCGCGAGCGGCGCGTTTTTCCATGAAGTGCATGCCGGTCATGGCGACCACGGTCAGGCCCAGGTAGATGCAGGCCGCGACCATGTAGAAGGTGAACGGCTCTTTGGTCACGGTCACGCCGATCTGCGCGTGGCGCATGATTTCTTCCAGGCCGATCACCGACACCAGGGCGGTGTCCTTCATCAGGATCATGAACAGGTTGCCAAGGCCCGGCAGGGCGATGCGCCACATTTGCGGGAGGATGATCCGCGACAGGATGCGCGCTTTGGACAGGCCCAGCGCCAGGCCGGCTTCACGGTGGCCCTTGGGGATCGCCAGGATGGCGCCACGGAATACTTCAGTGGCGTAGGCGCCGAAGCACAGGCCCAGGGCGATCACGCCGGCGGCGAAGGCGCTGAGTTCCAGGCCAGGCATGTTGAGGGCTTCGCCGAGGCTGTTCATCAGGCCGACGGTGCCGAAATAGATAAGCAGGACCCAGAGCAGTTCGGGCACGCCGCGAACCAGGGTCGAGTAGAAGCCGCCAAGCCATTGCAGTGGCTTGAGCGGGGAGGTTTTGGCCAGGGCGCCGAGCAGGCCCAGGACCAGCCCCAGCAGCAAGGCGCAAAGCGCCAGTTTTACGGTCATCAGGGTGCCAGCCGCCAGGGCCGGACCGAATCCGTGCAGGTCGATATTCATGGGCAGGGTCGTTCTAGGGACCGGCGCGCCGCAAGGGCGCGCTGGTCGGGGCGAATCATTCGATGCTGAATGGGAAGTACTTGTCGTTGATCTTCTTGTACGTTCCGTCAGCCTTGATTTCTGCCAGGGCTTTGTTCAGCTTCTCGCGCAGCGGGTCACCCTTGCGTACGGCGATGCCGATCTTGTCGCTGTCGACCACAGGTTCGCCTTTGAACTCGAAGTTCATGCCGTCCTTGCTCTTGAGCCACTCGTACTGCACGTACTTGTCGGCCAGGATGCCGTCCACTCGGCCAGAGATCAGGTCGAGGTAGGCGTTTTCCTGGGTGTCGTACAGCTTGATGTCGATGTCGCTGCCGTAGGTGTCTTCCAGCCAGGTACCGGCCAGGGTGGCGCGCTGGGTGCCGATGATCTTGCCTTTGAGGTAGCTCGCGTCGGTCTTGAAGTCGACGTTCTTCGGCGCGATGAACTGCAGCTTGTTGGAGTAGTACGGGTCGGTGAAGTCGACAGCCTGCTTGCGCTCGTCAGTGATCGACAGCGACGACACCAGGAAGTCGAACTTCTTGGCGTTGAGGGCCGGGATGATGCCGTCCCAGTCGGAGGTGACGACCGAGCACTCGACTTTCATCTTGGCGCACAGGGCGTCGCCGATGTCTTTGTCAAAGCCGACCACGTTACCGCTGGCGTCCTTGTTGTTGAACGGCGGGTAGGCCGCCTCGATACCCATGCGCAGTTTTTCTGCAGCCATGGCGTTGGCCGAAAACACCAGCGTGGCGGCAGCTGCCAGGAGGAATTTCTTGTAAGTCTGCATGTGTTGCTCCGTTAGCGGTGGCTGGACATGAATTGCTTGCAACGCGCCGAGGTCGGGTTTTCGAAGACCTGCTGCGGCGATCCTTGCTCTTCAACCAGGCCCTGGTGCAGGAAAACCACTTCACTGGACACCTGGCGGGCAAAGTTCATCTCGTGCGTCACCAGCAGCATGGTACGGCCTTCTTCGGCCAGTGCGCGGATAACGTTAAGCACTTCCTGGACCATTTCCGGATCGAGCGCCGAGGTTGGCTCATCGAACAGGATGACTTTAGGCCGCATGGCCAGGGTGCGGGCGATGGCAGCACGCTGCTGCTGGCCACCGGAAAGCTGGGCGGGGTAGCTGTGGCGCTTGTCGTAGATGCCGACCTTGTTCAGCAGCGCTTCGGCGGCTTCGGTGGCTTCGGCCTTGCTCTGGCCGAGCACGCGGCGTGGCGCCTCGATGATGTTGTCGAGGATCGACATGTGCGGCCACAGGTTGAAATTCTGGAAAACGAAGCCGATCTCGCTGCGCAGGCGATTGATCTGGCGGTTGTCGGCAGCGATCAGGTCGCCGTTCTTGGCGGCCTTGAGCTTGAGAGCCTCACCGGCAACCAGGATTTCGCCCTGGTGCGGGTTTTCCAACAGGTTGATGCAGCGCAGCAGGGTGGACTTGCCGGAGCCGGACGATCCCAGAATGGAGATCACGTCACCGTCACGCGCGGTCAGCGAAATGCCCTTGAGAATTTCCTGGTCGCCGTAGCGTTTGTGCAGGTTGCGGATTTCCAGCGCGGGCGTGGCCTGGGCCATGTGCGGTCCTCATGTGTTCGGGTGCGTTCCCAGCTGTTGGCGGCCTTCCTGGCGTGCGCCAAGCTAGCATAGCGGCATCAGGGCGGCCAACAGGGTCGCAAGGGGCTTTGGTCAATGCTGGGGCAGTTTGTCGCATCGCTGCAGCGCAACGTCGCGCAGATGTCCGCAAGGGTCTCGCCCAGCTCCATAGCCTTGATGAAAAAAGGCGCGATGGTGCCAGCTTTGGGCAGCACTGGGAAGCGCTTTTGGGCTATTTGCGGCTAAAGGCGCTGTCGCTGGCGAGTATTCGGGGTTACCCGACAACAGGCCTATCCAAGTGGAGGGTTGTACCACAGGGTTGCACTTTGATGCCTTGCAACAGTGCAAAGGCGCGCGGTGAAACGATCGACTTCAAGATGTGGCTGTTCCCGGGCCTGACCTGGGCGAGCATTGCTTTCATCGTTGCCGTGCTGGTGGTGATGGCGCTGCGTGAGGATCACCGTGCGCAGATCATCGCGACTGCGCTGCTGAGCATTGGGGTGGTTGCGGCTGGCTTGCTGGTGCACCGCAAGCGCCAGGCTGCCGGGCGGGTGGCGCTGGATAACTGATCCGCGCTGGCTGCAATGAAAAGGCCGCGCCCTGTGAAGGGTGCGGCCTTTTTTTGTTTGCCTGGTCTGGCCCTATCGCCGGCAAGCCGGCTCCCATAGGTACCCCGTTGCTCTCAAGCTCAGCGCAAACCCAGTGGAGCCGGCTTGCCGGCGATAGGGCCGGTGAGCATTCAGCCGAACTGTTTCTGCTGCTGTTGCTGCTTGGCCACCAGTTCGGAAGCAGCGATATAGGCTTCCTGGAACTCGTCGCTTTCCAGCCAGGCCATGGTGGTGTCTTCGTCGGCGCCATCGAGCCAGGTGCGGTAGGCGTTGAACACCAGCACGATGTAGTCGGTGGCGTGCTCTTCCTTGTGGCCCTTGAGCACCAGTGCCAGCAGCGGGTCGACCAGGAACACCGAGATCATCGAGACCAGGCTGGTCTCCTGGGCGGCCTTCATCTTCACGAACAGCTCTTTATAGCTGTCGGTCTCCATGGCCTTGTTGAACACCTGCTCGATGCTGGCGCTGTCACCGGCGCTGGCTTTCACTGCCTGGCCACTGCGTACCATGCGGTTTTGCTTGGCTTTGCTGGCGGCGCGTTTGGCGCGTTTCTGTTGCTTGGTATTGGTGGCCATGGGGCTGGAAATCCTTGGGGGCGAAAATGTGCGTATTGAATCGTACTTGCCGAGCAAACCCAAGCGTTGCCGGCGCCCGGAAGACCGGAGCACCCCTTGCAGGCCCCGGCCTTCAACTGTCGAGCGCAGGCCCTTCATCCTCCTCGAACCCGCGCGAAGCCCGGCCAACCAGCAAGTCATCCGGCGCGTACGCCACGCTGGGGTCCTTGCCCGGGTAATCCAGCGAATGCAGGAAATGCCGGATGCAGTTGATCCGTGCGCGCTTCTTGTCATCGGACTTGATCACCGTCCACGGTGCATCGCCAGTGTCGGTATGGAAGAACATCGCCTCCTTGGCGGCGGTGTAGTCCTCCCATTTATCCAGCGACTTGATGTCGATGGGCGACAGCTTCCAGTGCTTGAGCGGGTCGTCCCGGCGCGAGATGAAGCGGCGTAACTGCTCTTCGCGGTTCACCGAGAACCAGTACTTGAACAGCAGGATGCCGCTGTTGCACAGCATGCGCTCCAGGTCCGGCGCCTGGCGCATGAACTCCAGGTACTGCAGCGGTGTGCAGAACTCCATGACTTTCTCGACCCCGGCGCGGTTGTACCAGGAGCGGTCGAAGAACACCATTTCACCGGCCGTGGGCAGGTGCTGGATATAGCGCTGGAAATACCACTGGCCCTTTTCCTGCTCGGAAGGCTTCTCCAGCGCGACGATGCGCGCACCCCGCGGGTTCAGGTGCTCCATGAAGCGCTTGATGGTGCCGCCCTTGCCTGCCGCATCCCGCCCTTCGAACAGCACCACCACGCGCTGGCCGGTGTCCTTGACCCAGCTTTGTACCTTCAGCAGCTCGATCTGCAGCGCGTGCTTGGCCTTCTCGTATTCCTGGCGGCGCATGCGGGTCGGGTAGGGGTAGCTCGCCGGCAGGCGGGCAGAGGTGCTGTCCTCGTTGCTGCCTTTCGGCGCGCTGGCCACTGCCAGTGCTGCGGGTTCCTGGCTGACCTGGGTGATGGATGGCTCAGGTTTGCGCTGGCGGGCGCGGCGGGCGCGAGGCTTTGGTGTGGTGCTGGGCGTCGGTTCGGCGGGGGCGGGGAGCAGTAGGGGGGATTCTTCGCTCATGGAGGTCCTTGCGAGGTCGATTCGAATGTTCGCCTGCAATTGTGGGTTTGAGCGAGAGGGGGTTAGTTGATGCGGGTCAACTATACGGGGTAGGCATAACAGGATGAGAAATCCCAGACAACAAAAAACCCGCACTAGGCGGGTTTCTTGTTGTCGCTTCGGGTAACTTTGCAACCACCAGAAGCTGAAGGTGGTGCCCAGAGACGGAGTCGAACCGCCGACACGAGGATTTTCAATCCTCTGCTCTACCGACTGAGCTATCTGGGCGACGAGGTGAATTAAATAGATTTCCAGACCGCTCGTCAACGACTTTTTGAAAAAATTTTAAATTAATTCCGTCGCTTACGATTTTTGGGGTCATTCGGCCGGTGGAACGTAACCTTCCGCCTGCGCGTAATCTTCGCCGGCGAAAAACTTGTCCATCTCGCCCTGAAGGAACTTGCGGTCCTCGGCGTTCATCATGTTCAGGCGCTTCTCGTTGATCAGCATGGTCTGGTGCTTCTGCCAGTCGGCCCAGGCTTGCTGCGAGATGTGCTCGAAGATGTCTTGGCCCTTGGCGCCGGGGTAAGGCGGGCGCTCCAGGCCTGGCAGTTGTTCTTTGTATTTGCGGCACATCACGGTGCGGGTCATCGGGCATCTCCTGCAATCAGTTCGTCGGCCGCGCGTTTGAGCAGCTTTTTGACCGGGGCGGCGAGGCCCAGGCGCGGCGGGGTGGCGAGGTTATACCAGAGCCAGTCGGCCTCGGCCACGTGCTGGCCGACCGGGTCGACACGCACCAGCCATGGCTCGATCGCCAGCTGGAAATGGCTGAAGGTATGGGTCAGGCCGTCCAGCGCGCGGCTTTCGGCCAGGCGCAGGCCATGCTGGTAGGCCAGGTCATCGAGCTGCTCGATGGCGTCCAGCTCGGGCAGGCTCCACAGGCCACCCCAGAGGCCGCTGGACGGGCGGCGGTAAAGCAGGATCGCGCCTTCATGGTTGGCCAACAGCGGCATCAGGGTGCGCCGCTGGGGCAGGGCCTTGCGCGGTTTGGGCTCGGGGTAGCGCGTTTCCTCGCCGTGCAGGTGCGCTTCGCAGCCGCTGCGCACGGGGCACAGCAGGCAACTTGGCTTGCTGCGGGTGCACAGCGTGGCGCCCAGGTCCATCATCGCCTGGGTGTAGTGGTTGGCGCGCTGTTGCGGGGTAAAGCGCTCGGCAGTGGCCCACAGGGCATTGGCCACCTTCGGCTCGCCCGGGTAGCCGGCCTGGGCGGTAAAGCGGGCCAGCACGCGTTTGACGTTACCGTCCAGGATCGGCGCACGGATACCCATGCTGATGCTGGCAATGGCACCGGCGGTGGAGCGGCCGATACCAGGCAGCTCGGTAAGCTGTTCGACACTGCGCGGGAACTCGCCGCCGTGTTGCTCGACGACGATCCTGGCGGCCTTCTGCAGGTTGCGTGCACGGGTGTAGTAACCCAGGCCGGTCCACAGGTGCAGCACCTCGTCCTCCGGGGCCTCGGCCAGCGCCTGCACGGTGGGCAGGGCCTGCATGAAGCGGTCGAAGTAGTTCAGCACGGTGCTGACCTGGGTCTGTTGCAGCATGATTTCCGACACCCACACCCGGTAAGGGTTGATGCCCTGTTGCCAGGGCAGGTCGTGTCGGCCGTGCTGGTCGTACCAGTCCAGCACGGCGCTGGAGAACTGCGCAGGGCTCATCGCTTGAACAGCCCCTTG
The DNA here is from genome assembly GCF_003936645.1 of Pseudomonas sp. p106. Taxonomy (NCBI): domain Bacteria; kingdom Pseudomonadati; phylum Pseudomonadota; class Gammaproteobacteria; order Pseudomonadales; family Pseudomonadaceae; genus Pseudomonas; species Pseudomonas sp. p106. Next base: position 14,175 of record NZ_RHQR01000028.1, on the reverse strand, counting down.
AGCGCGTCTTTCAATTCTGGGCTCACTTTGTCTCCGAGTTTTTCATCGAGCTTTTCATCGATCTTGTCTTTGAGGCGGTTGCCGGCCAGTTTGGCGGCAACCTTGCCCAGGCCGTCCTGGTCCAGGCGGCAGGCCTTGGCGCCAAGCTCCAGCGGGCCACGGCAACGCAGCGGCAGTTCGACGCCGACGTAACGCTCGTTGACCTGGCAGGCCGGGTCGGGCATGGCACGCTGATCACCTTCGACGATCACGCCGACGTTGTAGTCCATGCCCAGCACGCGCAGGTCAAGGTCGCCGTGGCCGTTGACGGTAAGGCCTGGGATGCGCGCTTTGAGGTCCGGGTTGCTGGCCACGCCGTTGCGCACCACCAGGCTGCCGCGCAGCTCTTCGAACGGCGTGTCCTTGCCGCGTGGTTCGCCGCTGAGCGTCTTGCGGTTGAGCGTGGCGATGGCCTGGCAGAGCTGCTGTTCCAGGTTGGCGTTGACCAGCACGCCGTCGTTGATGGTGAAGTTTGCATTGCCGTTGAGGGTGTCCACCAGTGCCTTCTGGCTGTTACCGGTGGCTGTCAGGTCGCTGGTCAGGGTCAGCAGGCCTTTGACCGGCGGTGCTTGGTCTTTGTCTTCAGCCTTGATGAAGTGCTCCACCGGCACGCGGTTGATCTTGGTATTGACGCCGATCTGCGGCACGGCTGGGCGTACATCTACGGTGCCCTTGGCTTCGAAGCTGCCGTTGTAGAGGCCACCGCGCAAGGTTTGCAAGGTGATCAGGCCGCCCTGGCCGTTCGCTTGCAGCTGCGCGTCGCTGATCGGCAGCTTGTCCAGGGTCAGTGAGCCGAAGGCCAGGTCGGCCTGCAGGTCGAGCGTGCGAAGGCGGTCCACCGGCAGCAGCTTGTCGTTGCTCCAGGCAACCTGGGTGGGCGCGTTTGGCAGCGGGGAACTGCCGGCACCGGCGATGGCGCTGGCTTCCTGTTGCTTGACCTCGTTCTGGCGCGCTGCGGTGGCACCCTTGGCTGCTTCGCTCTTGGCCGGCATGTAGCGGTCGGCGTCGAACTTGTCGGCCTTGAGCTGCACGCGCAGGGCTTGCTTGGCAAAGTCCTCGACGGCAACGCGGCCGCTGAAGGTGCTGTCGTCGAGTTTTACGGCGAGGTCTTCCAGGGCCAGGCTGCTTGGCGTGCCCTGCAGGCGGCTGACCAGCTCCAGCTTGTTGAAGGCGGCGGGGTCGTTGGTGGCCGGCAGCGGATGGCCGACGCCATCGAGGAAGGTGCGCAGGTCGAACTGGGCGATGGACAGCCCACCGCTGAGCTGCGGCGTCTTGTCCAGGTCGCGCAGGTTCAGCTCGCCAAGGGCGCGCAGCTGGTTGGCCGAGATTTTCAGGCCATTCCAGGAGGCGACGTTGGCTGCCATGTCGACCAACAGCTGGCCTTGGGCCGCGAAGGTCATGGTCTTGCCGGCCAGAGGCTCGCCCGAGGTTTCGCCAGACAGGCGCATGTCCTCGAAGTTGTAGCGCTTGAGCTTGCGGTCAAAGCGCAGCTCGCCGGCAAGTTCGGTGCGTGCCTTCATGTTCGGCTGGCTGGCGCTGAGGAAGGCGCTGGCCTTGAGCGGGATGTTCGCGCCCTCGTGAATCGGGCCGGTGCTCAGCTGGATGCTTTCGGCGCTGTAGCTCTGGCCGGTCTTGGCATCGCTGAAGTGCACACGGGCGTTGTTCACGGTCAGGCTGTCGATGTCGAGCTTGACCGCACGTTCGCTGCTGCCCTCTGCAGGTGCGCCGGGCTGCTCGGCAGGCGCAGGTGCACTGGCGGTTGGGTCGGTTTGCGCAGGCAGCGGCTTGCCGATGTCTTCCCAGTTGCCATGGCCCTGTTCATCACGGTTCAGGGTCAGGTTCAGGCCTTCGACGCGCACATCGCTCATCTGCACTTCACGGCGCAGCAGGGGCAGCACGCGTACCGACAGGCCAAGCATCTGCAGGTCGGCGAACGGTTCCTTGGGCTTGTTCAGGGTGGCGATGCTGGCTTCGTGAAGCTCCAGGCCCAGCCACGGGAACAGGCTCCAGCCGATGTCGCCATTGAGGGTCAGCTCGACGTGGGCCTTGTCGCGCGCCAACTGGCGGATCTCGTCTTTATAGTCGTTGGGATCGAAGAGGTGGGTCAGGGCGAAGCCCAGCGCCACGATGATCAGCAGCAACCCGAGAAGCCCCAGTCCCAGGAGTTTGCCGAACGCTTTCATGGGCGAGTCCTTGTAGTCCGTATTTGATTTTCAAGCGCCAGAGTATAGCGCCGCAGTGGTATGCCCAGAGTATTCGACAAGAGATACAGAGCATTTCCTACCAATTGATCAGGTGTTGTGGCTTTCGACAGTTGTGGTTTGGGCAGTTCCTTTTTGCTGACTTGGCAGCAGTACCGATTCAGCCGGGCAAAAAATAACGATATCAGATTGCTTTCATGTCATAGGCGAACTGGTACTCTTTCGCCGCCTGCGAAGCGGTCGCGACGTATTGTCGCGGGACGTTGCCCTGAAACGGCCGAGCCTTACGTGCAACCAGAAGAGCCGGGCATTCAATGCGCACGCATCGTCTACCTACATAAGGATCACATCCATGAACAGCAGTATCACGGCAGGAGCGGTGGCCAGCGCGCCAAGCTTCCTGTCGAAGGAGCGCATCATCGCCCGCCCGGGCTTCAACCGCTGGTTGGTACCCCCGGCCGCGTTGGCCATCCACCTGTGCATCGGCATGGCCTACGGTTTTTCCGTCTTCTGGCTGCCGCTGTCCCAGGCCATCGGCATTACGGCCCCGGTAGCGTGCTCGGCGGACATGGGCTTCATTGCCCGCATGTTCAGCGCCGAGTGCGACTGGCCCATTTCCATGCTGAGCTGGATCTACACCCTGTTCTTCGTGTTCCTCGGTTGCTCGGCAGCGGTGCTGGGCGGTTGGCTGGAACACGCCGGGCCGCGCAAGGCTGGCCTGGTGTCGGCCCTGTGCTGGTGCGGCGGCATGCTGATTTCGGCAATTGGCGTGAAGACCCACCAGTTATGGCTGATGTGGCTGGGCTCCGGCGTGATCGGCGGTATTGGCCTGGGCCTGGGCTACATCTCGCCGGTTTCGACCCTGATCAAGTGGTTCCCGGACAAGCGCGGCATGGCCACTGGCATGGCGATCATGGGCTTTGGCGGCGGCGCCATGGTCGGTGCACCGTTGGCCACTGCGCTGATGGGGCACTTCGGCAATGAGCATGAAGTGGGTGTGTGGCAGAGCTTCGTGGTGATGGCGGCGATCTACTTCGTGTTCATGACCGCTGGCGCCCTGGCGTACCGCGTGCCGCCGACCGGCTGGAAGCCTGAAGGCTGGACCGCGCCGGTGAAGAAAGCCAATGCGATGGTCACCGACCGTCACGTGCACGTCAGCGTTGCCTGGAAAACCCCGCAGTTCGCGCTGATCTGGCTGGTGCTGTGCCTGAACGTTTCTGCGGGCATCGGCATCCTGGGCATGGCGTCGCCACTGCTGCAGGAAGTGTTTGCCGGCAAACTGCTGGGCAACGAGCTGAGCTTCAGCGAGCTGAACGCTGCACAATTGGCGCAGATTGCCGCCATTGCCGCTGGCTTCACCGGCCTGCTCAGCCTGTTCAACATCGGCGGGCGGTTCTTCTGGGCATCGTTCTCGGACTACATCGGCCGCAAGAACACCTACTTCGCCTTCTTCGCCTTGGGTGTGGGCCTCTACAGCCTGGTGCCGAACATGGGCCACCTGGGCAACGTGGCACTGTTCGTAGCGGCGTTCTGCATCATCCTGTCCATGTACGGCGGTGGTTTCGCCACGGTGCCGGCCTACCTGGCCGACCTGTTCGGTACGCAGATGGTCGGTGCCATCCACGGTCGCCTGTTGACGGCCTGGGCCGCTGCCGGTGTGCTGGGCCCGGTACTGATCACTTACCTGCGTGAGTACCAGTTGGCGGCGGGTGTGGAGCGTGCGGCGGCTTATGACATGACCCTGTACATCCTCGCTGGCCTGCTGGTGCTGGGCTTCGTCTGCAACCTGCTGGTGCGCCCGGTGGCCGACAAGCACTTCATGAGCGATGCCGAGCTTGCGGCCGAGCGTGCCCTGAGCCACGACAAAGGCGCCGACGGCGCGCGTTCGCTGGAGTGGCACGCTGCGCCTGGCAGCCTGCCGCTGGTGCTGATCGCTTGGGCGGTGGTGGTGATTCCGCTGGCCTGGGGGGTGTGGATTACCCTGCAGAAGACGGCGGTGTTGTTCCACTGAGGTGCATGACAGCCAGCTGACTGGCTGGCTGTGATGGCCTCATCGCCGGCAAGCCGGCTCCTGCAAGCTTCTCCACCAAGCATGAGTTTTGGGGAGGCCTCTGGGGGCCGGCTTGCCGGCGATCGGGCTGCGGAGCAGCCCCTTGCAATGCCATATGTCATCCGCGTTCCAAGCTTGAGCGTTCTGGGCCTATAATGGAGCCCTTTTCGCCCAATGATTTTGCGGAGCTGGTGATGGTCGAACGTAAGGCTTCCGTCGAGCGCAATACCCTGGAAACCCAGGTCAAGTGCTCGATCAACCTCGATGGCAGTGGCAAGGCCCGATTCGATATCGGCGTGCCTTTCCTTGAACACATGCTCGACCAGATTGCCCGACACGGGCTGATCGATCTGGATATCGAGTGCAAGGGTGACCTGCATATCGACGATCACCATACCGTCGAAGACGTCGGTATCACGCTGGGCCAGGCATTCGCCCAGGCCATCGGTGACAAGAAAGGCATCTTCCGTTACGGCCATGCCTATGTGCCGCTGGACGAAGCGCTGTCGCGTGTGGTCATCGACTTCTCCGGCCGCCCAGGCCTGCAGATGCACGTGCCGTACACCCGCGCCACCGTTGGCGGCTTCGATGTCGACCTGTTCCAGGAGTTCTTCCAGGGCTTCGTCAACCATGCCTTGGTTACCCTGCACATCGACAACCTGCGTGGCCACAACACCCACCACCAGATCGAAACCGTGTTCAAGGCCTTTGGTCGTGCCCTGCGCATGGCCGTGACCCAGGACGAGCGCATGGCCGGGCAGATGCCATCGACCAAGGGATGCCTGTAAATGCAGACGGTAGCCGTAATCGACTATGGCATGGGCAACCTGCACTCGGTGGCCAAGGCGCTCGAGCACGTCGGCGCCGGCAAGGTGCTGGTCACCAGCGATGCTGCGGTGATTCGCGAGGCTGACCGTGTGGTGTTCCCGGGCGTGGGCGCGATTCGCGACTGCATGGCCGAAATCCGCCGCCTGGGTTTCGACAGCCTGGTGCGTGAAGTCAGCCAGGACCGGCCGTTCCTGGGCATCTGTGTCGGCATGCAGGCGCTGCTGGACCACAGCGAAGAAAACGACGGTGTCGACTGCATCGGCCTGTTCCCTGGCCAGGTGCGCTTCTTCGGTAAAGACCTGCAGGAAGGTGGTGAGCACCTGAAAGTGCCGCACATGGGCTGGAACGAAGTCACCCAGGCCGTCGACCACCCGCTGTGGCACGACATCTCTGATCGTGCGCGCTTCTATTTCGTGCACAGCTACTACATCAATGCCGGCAAGCCGGGCCAGGTGGTCGGTCGCGGCCATTATGGCGTCGACTTCGCTGCCGCGCTGGCCGAGGGTTCGCGCTTTGCCGTGCAGTTCCACCCGGAGAAGAGCCATACCCATGGCCTGCAGCTGCTGCAGAACTTCGTCGCCTGGGACGGGCGCTGGTAAATGAGCAGGTCGAAGACCAAGGCCCCCGTCATCACCCTGGCCCCCGAGCAGGAGCGCGAAGCGCTCGACACCCTCAAGCGCTTCCTCGAAGACCGCTTCGAGCTGCAGCTGGGGTCGTTCGAGGTGGCCGAGGTCCTCGACGTGTTCAGCAAAGAGATTGCACCCCATTACTACAACAGGGCGATTGCCGATGTTCAGCTGCACCTCAAGGAGCGGTTCGAGAGCATCGAGAGCGACCTGTGGGCGTTGGAAAAAAGCTGAAAGCTTCAAGCCTCAAGCTGCAAGCCAAAGCTGGACCGCCATCGAAAACACGACGCGCATGCTTGCAGCTTGTCGCTTGCAGCTTGCCGCTTGAATTGACGAAGGAAAGAGCATGCTGATTATCCCCGCTATCGATCTGAAGGACGGTGCCTGCGTGCGCCTGCGCCAGGGCCGCATGGAAGACTCCACGGTATTTTCCGACGACCCGGTGAGCATGGCCGCCAAGTGGGTCGAGGGTGGTTGCCGCCGCCTGCACCTGGTCGACCTCAACGGCGCCTTCGAAGGCCAGCCGGTCAACGGTGAGGTGGTCACCGCCATCGCCAAGCGTTACCCGAACCTGCCGATCCAGATCGGCGGCGGCATCCGGTCGCTGGAAACCATCGAGCACTACGTCAAGGCCGGCGTCAGCTATGTGATCATCGGCACCAAGGCAGTCAAGCAGCCAGAGTTCGTCGCTGAAGCGTGCAAGGCCTTCCCCGGCAAGGTCATCGTCGGCCTGGACGCCAAGGACGGTTTCGTCGCCACCGACGGCTGGGCTGAAGTGAGCTCGGTGCAGGTCATCGACCTGGCCAAGCGTTTCGAGGCCGATGGCGTCTCGGCGATCGTCTACACCGACATCGCCAAGGACGGCATGATGCAGGGTTGCAACGTGCCATTCACCGCGGCGCTGGCAGCGGCCACCTCGATCCCGGTGATCGCCTCGGGCGGCATCCACAACCTGGGTGACATCAAGACCCTGCTGGACGCCAAGGCCCCAGGCATCGTCGGTGCCATCACTGGCCGTGCCATCTACGAAGGCACCCTCGATGTCGCCGAGGCCCAGGCCTTCTGCGACAACTACAAAGGCTGAGGACTGAACCATGGCACTGGCCAAGCGCATCATCCCTTGCCTGGACGTGGACAACGGCCGGGTGGTCAAGGGCGTCAAGTTCGAGAACATTCGTGATGCCGGCGACCCGGTGGAAATTGCCCGTCGCTACAACGAGCAGGGTGCCGACGAAATCACCTTCCTCGACATCACCGCCAGCGTCGATGGCCGCGACACCACCCTGCATACCGTCGAGCGCATGGCCAGCCAGGTGTTCATCCCGCTGACCGTGGGCGGTGGCGTGCGTACCGTGCAGGACATCCGCAACCTGCTCAATGCCGGTGCCGACAAGGTTTCGATCAACACCGCTGCGGTGTTCAACCCAGAGTTCGTGGGTGAGGCTGCCGACCGTTTCGGTTCGCAGTGCATCGTGGTGGCCATCGATGCCAAGAAGGTGTCAGCGCCCGGTGAAGCGCCGCGCTGGGAAATCTTCACCCATGGCGGGCGCAAGCCGACCGGGCTGGACGCCGTCGAGTGGGCGAAGAAGATGGAAGGCCTGGGGGCCGGTGAGATCCTGCTGACCAGCATGGACCAGGACGGCATGAAGAACGGTTTTGACCTGGGTGTGACCCGCGCCATCAGCGATGCGCTGGGCATTCCGGTGATCGCATCGGGTGGTGTGGGTAACCTGCAGCACCTGGCTGACGGGATTCTGGAAGGGCATGCCAGCGCGGTGCTGGCGGCGAGCATCTTCCACTTCGGTGAGTACACGGTGCCGGAGGCCAAGGCCTACATGGCTGCACGCGGTATCGTCGTTCGCTGATGGATTGTTGGGAGGGCTTTGCCCTCCTTTCGCGACACAAGGCCGCGCCTACAGATACGCCTTTTGTAGGAGCGGCCTTGTGTCGCGAAAGGGCCGCACAGCGGCCCCAGTTGCATCACCCGTGGTTCTTCCCAAGCAGCGCGTGGTAAAGCTCGGTATCCCCAAGTATCCCCACCACCTTGTCGTTATCCTGCAGCACCAGCTTGTTGCCGGTCTGGTAACGGATCTGCAGCGCTTCGCGCATGCCGATATCGGCATTGACCAGCGTAGGCCGGCGTTCCAGCAACTCGACATCCTCCCCTGGCGCCCAGTTCTGCAGGTCCAGCCCGTTCTGCCCCTGGCGTGCACGCTTGAGCGAGCCGCCTTCGCCCAGGTCCAGCCACGAGTCGATGCCTGGGTCCAGGCACACCGAACCGTTGATCCGCTTGCAGTTGTCCAGGGTGCGCATCAGGCTGCGGCCGCACAGCACGTTCAGCGGGTTGGTGTGGGCCACGAAGGTGCGCACATACTCGTCCGCCGGGTTGAGCACGATTTCCTCGGGCTTGCTGTACTGGATGATCCGCCCGTCCTTCATGATGGCGATGCGGCTGCCCAGCTTGAGCGCTTCGTCCAGGTCGTGGCTGACGAACACGATGGTCTTGTTGAGCTTGCGCTGCAGTTCCAGCAGCTCGTCCTGCAGGCCCTGGCGGATCAGCGGGTCGAGGGCCGAGAACGGTTCGTCCATCAGCAGGATGTCGGCGTCCATGGCCAGCGCCCTGGCCAGGCCCACGCGCTGCTGCATGCCGCCGGAGAGTTCGTCCGGCTTCTTGTTGCGCCACTGGGTCAACCCCACCAGCTCGAGCTTCTCGTCCACCAGCTTGCGCCGTTCCTTTTCAGGGCGGCCCTGCATTTCCAGGCCAAAGCTGATGTTCTCGCGCACCGTCAGCCAGGGCATCAGGGCGAACTTCTGGAACACCATGGCGATGCGCTTGGTGCGCATCATCTTGAGCTCCGCCGGGGTGCAGTGGGCAATGTCGATGTGCTGGCCTTCGTGCTCGACGAACAGCTTGCCGCGGCTGACGGTGTTCAGGCCGTTGATGCAGCGCAGTAGGCTCGACTTGCCCGAACCGGACAAGCCCATCAGCACACAGATCTCGCCCTTGTTGATGTCCAGGTTGGCCTTTTCGACGCCGACCACAAGGCCGGTCTGCTTGAGGATCTGCTCGCGGGTCTTGCCCTGGTCGAGTAGTGCCAGGGCCTCGCGCGGCTTGTTGGAGAAGATGACGTCGACGTCTTCGAAACGAATGATGCTCATGCTTCACCCCTTGCCGTGACTTCCGGTTGCTTGCAGATACGGTCGAGCATGATGGCCAGCAGTACGATCGCCAGGCCCGCTTCGAAGCCCAGGGAAATATCGGCGGTGTTCAGTGCGTTGACCACGGGTTTGCCCAGGCCGTCGGCACCCACCAGGGCGGCGATCACCACCATCGACAGCGACAGCATGATGCACTGGGTGACACCGGCGGCGATGCTGGGCATCGCGTGGGGCAGTTCGATGCGGGTCAGCAACTGGCGCCGCGAGCAGCCGAAGGCCTTGCCGGCGTCCAGCAGCTCCTGCGGGACGTCACAGATGCCCAGGTAGGTCAGGCGAATCGGCGCGGCGATGGCGAACACCACCGTGGAGATCAGCCCAGGCACCACACCCAGGCCGAACAGGGTCAGGGTAGGGATCAGGTAAACGAAGGTCGGCACTGTCTGCATCAGGTCGAGCACCGGGCGCATCACGGTGTAGAACATCGGTTTATGCGCGGCGACGATACCCAGCGGCACGCCGATGGCCACACAGACCACGGTGGCAAAGGTGACTTGTGCCAGGGTTTCCATGGTCTCCTGCCAGTACCCCAGGTTGAGGATCAGCAGAAAGGAGAGGGCGACGAACACCGTCAGTGCCCATTTACGCTGGATCAGGTGCGCGAGGGCGGCGAACAGGGCGATGAGGACGAACGGGTTGAACCAGGTCAGGGTGCTGGTGACGCCATGGATCATGAATTCCAGGCCTTGGGCGATGGCGTCGAAGTAATCGGCGCCATTCTGGGTCAGCCATTCGACGAATGAGGCGATGTACTGACCCAGGGGTATTTTCTGATCGATAAGCATGATAGCGAGCTTCCACCTGCAAAGATTGAAATCAGTCCGGGGCGAGCACGGTCCCGCCCCGCGGTGTTGCCTTGGCGTCTTGCGTTATTGCGTCAGTTTGGCTTTGGCCGCCTCAAGGCCGGGTTTGCCGTCCACGGTGGTCACCCCGGCGAGCCAGGCGTCCAGCTTGCCTGGGTTGTCCTTGAGCCACTTCTTGGCAGCTGCCTCGGGTTTCATCTTGTCGTCCAGGACATAGCCCATCATGGTGCTTTCATCCTTGAGCTCGAACGACAGGTTCTTGAGCAGTTGCCCTACGTTGCTGCACTCCTGCACATAGCCCTTGCGGGTATTGGTCAGCACGGTTGCCTTGCCCAATTCAGGGCCGAAAAAGTCGTCCCCGCCGGTCAGGTACTGCATCTTGAAGCGGGTGTTCATCGGGTGAGGTTCCCAGCCGAGGAACACGATCGCCTCCCCGCGCTTCTGCGACCTGTCGACCTGGGACAGCATGCCGGCCTCACTGGACTGCACGATCTTGAAACCGGCGTCCTTCAGGCCGAAGGCGTTCTTGTCGATCATGCTCTGGATGGTGCGGTTGCCGTCGTTGCCCGGTTCGATGCCGTAGATCTTGCCGTCCAGTTCCTTCTTGAACTTGGGAATGTCGGCAAAGTCCTTGAGGCCCTTGTCGTACAGCGACTGGGGCACGGCCAAGGTGTACTTGGCGTTTTCCAGGTTGGCGCGCACGGTTTCGACAGTACCGGCATCACGGTACTGCTTGATGTCGTTTTCCATGGTCGGCATCCAGTTGCCGAGAAACACGTCCAGGTCCTTGCCGGTGGCCAGCGACTTGTAGGTCACCGGTACCGAAATCATGGTGGTGTGGGTCTTGTAGCCCAGTGCTTCGAGCACAACGCTGGTGGTCGCGGTGGTTACCGTGATGTCGGTCCAGCCGACATCAGAAAAACGTACCGTCTGACACTGCTCGGGTTCTGCGGCCTGGGCCAGCAAGGGGGCGGACAGCAACGCGGCCAGCAACAGCGAGGGTGAACCTTTCATGGATGGACTCCTGTGATTTTATCTTCGGGTTCGCGAGGGCTGCCGGGCTTTCTCAGGGTCCGGTCAACCAGGCCTGCAGAGGGCAGGATGCGAGGCCGTGCAATACGAGTCGCTTTTGATAATCCACCAGCGCCGGGCAATCGCCTACTGGTGGGGTCGTAACCAGTACGGAACGGGTCGCTTTGAGTACTGGCGATGTCGCATATGGCTTTTTCCTCCCCTGCCTGCGTATTTTTCCGTCATCAGAGCGCCCGAAAGCGGCGCACATACAGCTCAAACAGCGCGGCGCTGCTGGACAAAAGTACGTCGGTTGCAGACGGCGAAGGGGGGCGTAAAAGCCCGATGATGCGTGCATTCGTGGCGGCTCGCAGCTTCAGCCTAGCAGTTGCCCCGCCCTGCGCATGGCGCGCAGAGACAAGCCCAGCAAGAGGTGTAGCGACAATGGCCATCAGCGTGTTCGACCTGTTCAAGATCGGAGTCGGGCCCTCCAGCTCCCATACCGTCGGCCCCATGCGTGCGGGCGCCCTGTTTGTTCAGGGGCTGCGTGAGCGCGGCGAGCTTGAGCAGGTGAAAAGGGTGCAGGTGCGGTTGTACGGTTCGCTGTCGGCCACCGGTATTGGCCACGGCTCCGACCACGCCACCATCATGGGCCTGATGGGCGAATGGCCGGACGCCATCGACCCGGCCCAGATCGTCCCACGCATCGCCGACCTGCGCGAAACCAACACCCTGAAGCTGGATAACCGGTTGCCCATCGAATTCGTCTGGGCCCGTGACATGCTGCTGCTGGACGAGAACCTGCCGTACCACCCCAATGCCATGACCCTGATCGCCGAAGGCGAGCAGGGCGAGCTGCACCGTGATACCTACTACTCGGTGGGAGGTGGTTTTGTGGTCGACGCCGCCCAGGCCGCCAGTGGTGTGCTGGATGCCGACCAGACGGTGCTGCCGTACGATTTCAACAGTGCCGCAGAGCTGCTGCGCCTGTGCAAGCAAAACGACCTCAGCGTGTCGCAATTGATGATGGCCAACGAGAAGGTCTGGCGCAGCGAGCAAGAGATCCGCACCGGCCTGCACACGCTCTGGCAAGCCATGCAGGAATGCGTGCACAACGGCCTCAAGCATGAAGGCACGCTGCCCGGCGGGCTGAACGTGCGCCGCCGCGCGGCCAGGCTGCACCGCAGCCTGCAGGAGATCGGCAAGCCCAATGTGATCGGCTCGACCATGAGTGCCATGGAGTGGGTCAACCTGTTCGCCCTGGCGGTCAACGAAGAGAACGCCGCGGGCGGGCGCATGGTCACTGCGCCCACCAATGGCGCGGCCGGCATCATCCCGGCGGTGCTGCACTACTACATGCGCTTCAGCGATGAGGTCGACGAGTCCAACGTGGTCGACTTCTTCCTGGCCGCCGCCGCAGTGGGCATCCTTTGCAAAAAGAACGCATCGATTTCAGGTGCCGAGGTGGGGTGCCAGGGTGAAGTCGGTTCAGCGTGCGCCATGGCGGCAGCGGGCCTTGCCGAGGTGCTGGGGGCGACCCCGCCGCAGGTGGAGAACGCCGCCGAGATCGCCCTGGAGCACAACCTTGGCCTGACCTGCGACCCGGTCGGTGGCCTGGTGCAGGTGCCCTGCATCGAGCGCAACGCCATTGCTGCTGTAAAAGCCATCAACGCTGTGCAGATGGCCCTGCGCGGTGACGGCGAGCACTTCATCTCCCTGGACCAGGTGATCCGCACCATGCGTGACACCGGCGCCGACATGCATGACAAGTACAAAGAGACCTCGCGCGGCGGCCTGGCGGTCAGCGTCATCGAATGTTGATGCGCTGACTGTGCGCTACGCTCGTCAGGACGCCCCGTTTTGGGGCGTCTTCGCATCAGCCGATCGTCGGGTGTCGCGATCAGTGTTGCCATTGTCGGTGACACTAAACAGTGTCGTTTCTGGGCAACCTGCCTTGAGCGTGTCACCAATTTGCTCATAAGTGACACGCAAAGGCGCTGGCCCGCCGGTTTGGGTTTTTTAAACAACCCGACCGCTGAGCCGGAATTGCTGAAAAAAGGCGTCGTTTTTGGGTTTTTTTGGATGGCCGTTCAATTTCAGGCACGGCCCTTGCGTTGAGATTGGTAAAGCCCCCGCACATGAACCGGGGCCATGACAAAAAAAATAGTGCCCGCCTGAGGCACGCCCTGTATTTGTGTGAGGAGAAATCGCGATGACGTCGTACACCTCCGGGAATCCAACCCAGAACCGCACAGCACCCCAGTCCATCGGGTTTCTTCTACTGGACAACTTCACCCTGATTTCCCTGGCATCGGCCGTCGAGCCGCTGCGCATGGCCAACCAGCTTTCGGGCCGTGAGCTGTATCGCTGGCATACGCTGACCGTCGATGGCGGCCAGGTCTGGGCCAGCGATGGCTTGCAGATCACCCCGGACGCCGCCATCGCCAACGCCCCTCCCATCGACACCGTGATCGTCTGCGGTGGCGTCGGTATCCAGCGTTCGGTCACCCGTGAGCATGTCACCTGGCTGCAGGCCCAGGCCCGTCAGTCGCGCCGTTTGGGCGCTGTGTGTACCGGCAGCTGGGCGCTGGCCTGTGCCGGCCTGCTCGACGGTTTCGACTGCAGCGTGCATTGGGAATGCCTGGCGTCGATGCAGGAGGCATTCCCGCGGGTCAACATGAGCACTCGCCTGTTCACCCTCGACCGCAACCGCTTCACCAGCTCTGGCGGCACCGCGCCGCTGGACATGATGCTGCACCTGATCAGCCGCGATCATGGTCGCGAACTGTCGGCGGCCATTTCGGAGATGTTCGTCTACGAGCGCATTCGCAACGAACAGGACCACCAGCGCGTGCCGCTCAAGCACATGCTGGGCACCAACCAGCCGAAGCTGCAGGAAATCGTCGCGCTGATGGAGGCCAACCTGGAAGAGCCGATCGACCTCGACGAACTGGCCGTGTACGTGGCCGTGTCACGTCGCCAGCTTGAGCGCCTGTTCCAGAAGTACCTGCATTGTTCGCCGTCGCGCTATTACCTCAAGCTACGCCTGATTCGCGCGCGGCAATTGCTCAAGCAGACCCCGATGTCGATCATCGAAGTGGCCTCGGTGTGCGGCTTCGTGTCCACCCCGCACTTCTCCAAGTGCTACCGCGAGTACTTCGGCATACCGCCGCGTGATGAACGAGTAGGTTCGAATACTGCACAACAGGTAGCGATGATGCCGATTCCGCAGGCCATGACTCTGTCGCCGCACAGCGGGCCGATGGCTGCATTGAGCCAGGCGCGCAATGAGTCGACCTTTGCCAGTGTGAGGCTCTGATGTCCCGGGGCTGCTTTGCAGCCCAATCGCCGGCAAGCCGGCTCCCACAGATTCACACCAATCTCAGGCTTGGTGGTGAACC
>NZ_RHQR01000027.1:0-76343 GCF_003936645.1 Pseudomonas sp. p106 | reverse complement strand
ATGTTGTGGTTTTTTATTTTATCGATACATCATGTTGGGTTGGCGCGGTTTTTGTAGGAGCGGCCTTGTGTCGCGAAAGGGCCGCAAGGCGGCCCCTGGAATCCACTATTTTCACAAGGATTCCGGGACTGCTTTGCAGCCCCTTCGCGACACAAGGCCGCTCCTGCAAAAGCTGCGCTTGCGCAGATAAGAAAATGCCGCCAGGAGCACCCGTTGGGGCACCCCTTGCGGCATCAGCAGGCCTTACTGGCAGGCTTCGCAGTCCGGCTCGTCGATCGCGCAAGCCTTCGGCACTGGCGCCGGGCCTGCGGCCTGGGCCGGGGCGCTGTCGCCGCCGCTGGACACGGCGTTGAGCTTGCCGGTGTTGATGGTCGACTTCTCGGTGCTGGTCGCGGCCAGGGCACGGAGGTAGTAGGTGGTTTTCAGGCCACGGTACCAGGCCATGCGGTAGGTCACGTCCAGCTTCTTGCCCGAAGCGCCGGCGATGTACAGGTTCAGCGACTGCGCCTGGTCGATCCACTTCTGACGACGGGAGGCGGCATCGACGATCCACTTGGTCTCGACTTCGAACGCGGTGGCGTACAGGTCTTTGAGCTCCTGCGGAATTCGCTCGATCTGCTGCACCGAACCGTCGTAGTACTTCAGGTCGTTGATCATGACCGAGTCCCACAGGCCGCGGGCTTTCAGGTCGCGCACCAGGTACGGGTTGATCACGGTGAACTCGCCCGACAGGTTCGATTTCACGTACAGGTTCTGGTAGGTCGGCTCGATGGACTGCGACACGCCGGTAATGTTGGCGATGGTCGCGGTCGGCGCGATGGCCATGATGTTCGAGTTACGGATGCCTTTCTGTACGCGGGCACGTACCGGCGCCCAGTCCAGGGTTTCTTCCAGGTTGACGTCGATGTACTTCTGGCCACGGGCCTCGATCAGGATCTGTTGCGAATCCAGCGGCAGGATGCCTTTGGACCACAGCGAACCCTGGAAGGTCTCGTACGCGCCGCGCTCATCGGCCAGGTCGCAGGACGCCTGGATCGCGAAGTAGCTGACCGCTTCCATCGACTTGTCGGCGAACTCCACAGCAGCGTCGGAGCCGTACGGGATGTGCTGCAGGTACAGCGCGTCCTGGAAGCCCATGATGCCCAGGCCGACCGGGCGGTGCTTGAAGTTCGAGTTACGCGCTTGCGGCACCGAGTAGTAGTTGATGTCGATCACGTTGTCGAGCATGCGCACGGCGGTGTTCACGGTGCGTTGCAGCTTGGCGGTGTCCAGCTTGCCGTCGACAATGTGGTTCGGCAGGTTGATCGAGCCCAGGTTGCAGACCGCGATCTCGTCCTTGTTGGTGTTCAGGGTGATCTCGGTGCACAGGTTCGAGCTGTGCACCACGCCCACGTGCTGCTGCGGCGAGCGCAGGTTGCACGGGTCCTTGAAGGTCAGCCATGGGTGGCCGGTCTCGAACAGCATCGACAGCATCTTGCGCCACAGGTCTTTGGCCTGGATGGTCTTGAACACCTTGATCTTGTTGTACTCGGTCAGGGCTTCGTAGTACTCGTAGCGCTCTTCGAAGGCCTTGCCGGTCAGGTCGTGCAGGTCTGGCACTTCCGATGGCGAGAACAGGGTCCACTTGCCGTCATCGAAGACGCGCTTCATGAACAGGTCAGGGATCCAGTTGGCGGTGTTCATGTCGTGGGTACGACGACGGTCATCACCGGTGTTCTTGCGCAGCTCGATGAATTCTTCGATGTCCAGGTGCCAGGTTTCCAGGTAGGCGCACACAGCGCCTTTGCGCTTGCCACCCTGGTTCACGGCGACGGCGGTGTCGTTGACCACTTTCAGGAAGGGTACGACGCCCTGGGATTTGCCGTTGGTGCCTTTGATGTAGGAGCCCAGTGCACGCACAGGAGTCCAGTCGTTGCCCAGGCCACCGGCGAATTTCGACAGCATGGCGTTGTCGTGGATCGCGTGGTAGATGCCCGACAGGTCGTCCGGCACGGTGGTCAGGTAGCAGCTCGACAGCTGCGGGCGCAGGGTACCGGCGTTGAACAGGGTCGGGGTCGAGGCCATGTAGTCGAAGGACGACAACAGGTTGTAGAACTCGATCGCACGGGCTTCCTTGTCTTTCTCTTCCAGCGCCAGGCCCATGGCCACACGCATGAAGAACACCTGCGGCAGCTCGAAGCGTACGCCATCCTTGTGGATGAAGTAGCGGTCGTACAGGGTCTGCAGGCCCAGGTAGGTGAACTGCTGGTCGCGCTCGTGGTTGATCGCCTTGCCCAGTTTTTCCAGGTCGAAGGCGGCCAGGGCCGGGTTCAGCAGCTCGAACTCGACACCCTTGGCGATGTAGGCCGGCAGTGCCTTGGCGTACAGGTCGGCCATCTCGTGGTGGGTGGCGCTGTCGGCAACGTTCAGGAAGCCCAGGCCTTCGGCACGCAGGGTGTCCATCAGCAGGCGGGCGGTGACGAACGAGTAGTTCGGCTCGCGCTCTACCAGGGTACGGGCGGTCATCACCAGGGCGGTGTTGACGTCCTTGATGGCCACGCCGTCGTACAGGTTCTTCAGGGTTTCGCGCTGGATCAGGTCGCCATCGACTTCGGCCAGGCCTTCGCAGGCTTCGCTGATGATGGTGTTCAGGCGCGCCATGTCCAGCGGCGCCAGGCTGCCGTCGGCCAGGGTGATGCGGATGCTTGGGTGCGGCTCGACCGCGGCGTCGGTGTTGGCGCGGGTAGCGCGCTCTTTGGCACGCTGGTCGCGGTAGATCACGTAGTCACGGGCGACTTTCTGCTCGCCGGCACGCATCAGGGCCAGTTCGACCTGGTCCTGGATTTCTTCGATGTGGATGGTGCCACCCGATGGCATGCGACGCTTGAACGTGGCGGTGACCTGCTCGGTCAGGCGCGCGACGGTGTCGTGGATGCGCGACGAGGCAGCGGCGGTGCCGCCTTCAACTGCGAGGAACGCCTTGGTGATGGCCACGGTGATCTTGTCGTCGGTGTAAGGGACGACAGTGCCGTTGCGCTTGATCACGCGCAGCTGGCCCGGAGCGGTCGCGGCCAGATCCTGGTTGGAATCGGCGGCCTGCGGCGCCAAAGCCTGCGGGTTCTCGCGAGTTGTGTCGGTTTGCATGGGTGGGTGTCTCCACAGTTTCTATATGTTCAGGCGCCTTTTGGGCGCCCACCGTTCTGTCCACTTGTTCGACGGCCCTGGCGGGGATGCGTCATGCGCGCGCATCCGCCCGCTCGGGCGTACCGACTTCGGGACAGACTCAGGAATAAGGGGCAAAGAACATGCCGCTCCCTGGCCGAAGTCAAAGGCTATGGGGCTAGCCCAAAAGCTGTTGCTCTCCATCTCCGCTGGAGCGGTTTGGTTGTTGAAACCACAATAAGTTCAGGCAGAAAAATCGCTTGAATTTGTCTGCTGACTCATGCTTGGCGTTGGTGTGTGAAACCCAACATCTAGTGGTTCGCTGCGCTGGGGATACAAGATAATGCGGTATCGGGGGCTTTGCAAGGCGAGCGCCTGTGGATAAGTTGTGCGTACTTTGTGAGTGAATAGTGGGTATTCGCTGTAGGCCTTGTACCAAGTGGTTTGCAGTATTTTTCTGCGGCTCGTTGCCCCGGTGCAGATTTTTCAGGGCGCGAACCCTAGCACAAAAAACGGTTCAGTCCAGGGGTGTTTCCGCTGAGGTTGGCAGTGCCGGGTGCGGGACGTAGTATCGGCAGGCGATGTTGCCTTTTGGTTAAAGTGGCAATGCCGGCGATGGGGCCGGAACAGGCAACGCAAAAACAACAATCAAGGCAAACGCCATGGACCAACCCGTACCCCGCATCCTGATCGTCGAAGACGACCAGCGCCTCGCCGAGCTCACGGCTGAATACCTGCAGGCCAACGGTTTCGAGGTGGCAGTGGAGGGCGATGGTGCGCGCGCCGCCCGGCGTATCGTCGACAGCCAGCCAGACATGGTCATCCTCGACCTGATGCTGCCCGGTGAAGACGGCCTGAGCATCTGCCGCCGCGTACGTGGCCAGTACGCAGGCCCCATCCTCATGCTCACCGCCCGCAGCGACGAGCTCGACCAGGTCCAGGGCCTGGACCTTGGTGCTGACGATTACGTGTGCAAGCCGGTGCGCCCACGCCTGCTGTTGGCACGCATCCAGGCCCTGCTGCGGCGCAGCGAGCCGGCACAAGGCAAAACCCAGGAGCTGGCCTTTGGTGACCTGCGCATTGACAACCGCCTGCGCGAAGCCCGCCTTGGCGAACAGCTGATCGAACTTACCGGTGCCGAGTTCGACCTGCTCTGGCTGCTGGCCAGCAATGCCGGGCGAGTACTGTCGCGTGAGCAGATCTTCACCGCCTTGCGCGGTGTCGGTTACGACGGCCAGGACCGCTCCATCGACGTGCGCATTTCCAAGATCCGCCCCAAGATCGGCGACGACCCGATCCACCCCCGTCTTATCAAGACCCTGCGCAGCAAGGGCTACCTGTTCGTCGGCGATGCACCATGAACAACTCGATCTTCCTGCGCATTTATGGCGGCATGCTCGCGGTGCTGGTGCTGGTGGCCCTGCTTGGTGTGCTCAGCCTGCACCTGGTCAACGAGGTGCGCGCCGCCCAGCACCGCGAGCGCCTGGCCCAGGGCACCTTCAGCCTGATGGCTGACAACCTGGCCCAGCAGAATGAAACCGAACGCAAACGCTCGTTGTTGATGTGGGAGCGCTTGCTGGGCGTGCCGCTGGACTTGCAACCCCTGTCGGCGCGCACCCTTGATGGCGGCCAGCGCGCGCGGCTCAATCGCGCCCTGGTGGTGGTGCAGAAAACCGGCCCGCACGCCGCCCAGGTGCTGCGCAAGGTGGGCCAGGAAGACCTGCTGCTGGTGGCCGAGGTCAAGCAGGTCAGCGAGCAGCTGGCGCGGGCCACGCTCTATCTGCTCGCCGATGAACTGGTGCGCTTCCCGGTCACCGAACAGCAACAGCGCCTGGCACAGATCAGGCAGAGCAAGGGGTTCGGTTTTGGTATCGCCCTGCAGCGCCTGGAGCGGGTCGGCCTGGACGATGACCAGCGGCGCCGGGTAGAGGAGGGCGACACGGTCATGGCGCTGGGCAAGGATGGCGATTCGATCCGCGTGTTCGCAGGCTTGCCGGGTTCGCCCTGGGTGCTGGAGATTGGCCCGCTGTATCAGCTCAACCCCTATCCGCCGCAATTGCTGGTGTTGATCGCGTTCCTCGGCCTGTGCCTGATTGGCCTGGTGGTCTATCTGCTGGTGCGCCAGCTGGAACGGCGGGTGTCGGGCCTGGAAATGGCCGCCACGCGCATCGCCCAGGGCAGCCTGGAAACCCGTGTGCCCGCCGGCGATGCCGATTCGGTGGGGCGCCTGGCGGCGGCGTTCAACGGCATGGCCGAACACCTGCAGCGTTCGTTGAACATGCAGCGCGAGCTGGTGCGGGCGGTGTCCCATGAGTTGCGCACGCCGGTGGCGCGTTTGCGCTTTGGCCTGGAAATGATTGAAAGCGCGCCGACCGAACAGGCCCGGGCCAAGCACCTGGCGGGCATGGACGGCGATATCCAGGACCTGGACAGGCTGGTCGACGAGATGCTGACCTACGCCCGCCTGGAGCAGGGCGCGCCGGCCCTGAAGTTCCAGCGCGTCGACCTGGATGCCTTGCTTGACCGGGTGATCGACGAGCTGGCCCCGCTCAATGCCGGCGTCAGGCTGGTGCGTGGTGCCTGTCAGCTTCAGGATGGCGAAGACGCCTGGGTCGAGGCCGAGCCGCGCTATCTGCATCGGGCGCTGCAGAACCTGGTCAGCAATGCCCTGCGCCATGCCCGGGCTGAAGTACGGTTGAGCTATCAGTTGGGCCAGCAGCGCTGCCGCATCGAAGTGGAAGATGACGGGCCGGGCATCCCCGAAGGTTACTGGGACCGTATCTTCACGCCTTTCACCCGGCTCGACGACAGCCGTACCCGGGCTTCGGGAGGGCATGGCCTGGGCCTGTCGATCGTGCGGCGGATCATCTACTGGCACGCCGGCCGGGCCACGGTAGGGCGCAGTGAAGCGCTGGGCGGTGCCTGCTTCAGCCTCAACTGGCCACGCGAGCAGGCGCCGCTGTAAGGCTTAGACGCTGACCAGGCTGAGCAGATGGCCGTCCTGCAGGCAGAACTGGCCTTCCAGCTCGACGCCATGGCGCCATTCTGGCGACAGGTCGATGAGCAGGCGCAGGCGTGCCAGGCCTTCAGGTGACCACTGCAGCACCTCGGCGTGCTCGAAGTAGAAGCGCTGGCGGGTCAGTGGGTAGAGGGTCTTGAACAGGCTTTCCTTGAGCGAAAAAGTCAGGGTAACCGCCAGCCCCAGCTGGCTGCGGTCCAGGCGCTCGAGCTCTGCCTGGGTGAGGATTTCGCCCATCAGCCGTTCGGCACGCTCGTCGTCCAGCAATGCTTCCTGGTCCAGCCCCAGGCCGCGGCAGCTGTCTTGCGCGGCAACCACGGCCGCAGCCCAGCCTTTGCCGTGGGTGATCGAACCGTGAATGCCAGCGGGCCAGATCGGTGAGCGGTCCTCATGGGTGCCGGGCACATGGTCGCGGCCATCCAGGCGTTGCAGCGCGGCGCGCGCGCACACCCGGCCGGCCAGATACTCGGCCTGGCGCTTGGCCACCGAGCGTTGCAGGCTGGGGCTGGGTTCGATACCGGCACGCTGGAAGTCATCGGCGGCCAGGCGGCCGGGGTCGAAGGCGCAACTGACCAGCACCGCGCCAGGCAACGGGCGGGGCAGGGGCCAGTGGTGCTGGAGCGGGGCGCAGCAGGAAGGCAATCTGTTCATGGCGGTATTGTGCCAGCCGATGTGGCTGTGTGGGAGATGGGCCGCGAAGCGGCCCCGGCAATCTTCATTCGAACGCTTTCTTGAAGAACGCCTGCATGTCCGCCCACGAACGCTCGTCCGCGGCCTTGTTGTAGCCAATATCCGGCCCGCCATGGGCGCCGTGGTTCAAACGGTCGGCATCCGGGTTGGTGAAGCCATGCTTGGCGCCGGCAATGCTGACGAACTGATAATTGACCTTGGCCGCATCCATTTCGGCCTTGAACGCGGCGACCTGCTCATCAGTGACCATGCTGTCCGCCGCACCGTGCTCCACCAGGATATCGGCCCTTACCACACCAGGCTTGGCCGGCGTCTGGGTGGCCAGCGCGCCATGGAAGCTCACCACACCGTCCAGCTTCTCGCCGCGCCGTGCCGCGTCCAGTACCACCTTGCCGCCGAAGCAGTAACCTACGGCGCCCAGTTTGTGCTTGTTGACGTTCGGCTGCTTTTTCAGCAGTTCAAGGCCCGCGTCGAAGCGCGCGGCCGCCGCTGCCGGGTCCTTCAGCGCTTGGGCCATGAATGCCTGGGCATCCTGGGGGTGCTCGGTGTGCTTGCCGTCGCCGTACATGTCGATGGCCAGCGCTTTGTAGCCCAGTGCCGCCAGGTCACGGGCACGGCGCTTGGCGTAGTCGTTCAGCCCCCACCATTCATGCACCACGACGATGCCCGGGCGTTTGCCCTCCAGCGCATCGTCATAGGCGTAGTAGCCGACCAGGCGGTTGCCATCGTCGTCCTGGTAGGGGATCTCGCGGGTCACTACTGCCGCCTGGGCAAGAGCGGCGCTGCACATCAGGGTCAAAGCCAGCAGGGCACGCATGTTCACTACTCCTTGTTTTGCAAACGTATCGTTCAGCCCAGGTTCAGCCAGGGTTCAGCCGCGGTTCAGGGCGTTCTGCTTACTCTAGCTTCCAGACCGAAACAGCGCATTCAACTGGAGTACAACGCCATGAAAACCTTCAATACCCTGCTTGCCGCCATGGCCGTCTGTGCCGCTGGCATCACCACCGCCCAGGCTGGCGACGACAACTTCGCCAGCCTCACCTATGGCCAGACCAGCGACAAGGTCCGCAAGTCCGGGCTGCTGCAACGCAACACCGACCACCTGAACGCCGACGGCATCATCGGCAAGGATGACACCTGGGGCGTGCGCCTGGGCAAGATCAACGACCAAGGTCGCTACTACATGACCTACGACAATGTCTCGGGCGACCACAGCGGCCTGAAGCTGCGCCAAGAGAACCTGCTGGGCAGCTACGACCTGTTCCTGCCGGTAGGCGATACCACCAAACTGTTCGGTGGTGGCAGCCTGGGCATGACCAAGCTGACCCAGGACTCGCCAGGGGCCAGCCGTGATACCGACTATGGCTACGCGGTCGGCCTGCAGGCCGGCGTCATCCAGGAGATCACCGACCGGGCTTCGGTTGAGCTGGGTTACCGTTATCTGCGCACCAACGCAGCGACCGAGGTGGGAGCGAGCGGCGGGCCGAAAGAGGGTACCCTGCGCCTGACCAGCAGTGCTCAGACTTACCTGTCGGCGAACTACAAGTTCTGATCCGCGAGTCGAGTTATCCTTTACTGGCCTCGTCGCCGGCAAGCCGGCTCCCCCGGGTTCTCCACTGCTTTCAGGCGTGTGGAGCTTCCTGTAGGAGCCGGCTTGCCGGCGATGAGGCCGGCCCAGGCAATAATTGAAAGGAGCGTGACATGAAACTGCTGGTGGTAGAGGACGAAGCCCTGTTAAGGCACCACCTCTATACACGCCTGGGCGAAAGCGGCCATGTGGTCCAGGCTGTGGCTGACGCCGAAGAAGCATTGTACCAGGCCGAACAATTCCACTTCGACCTGGCCGTGATCGACCTCGGCCTGCCCGGCATGAGCGGCCTGGAGCTGATCGGCCGCCTGCGTACCCAGGCCAAGACCTTTCCCATCCTGATTCTCACCGCCCGCGGCAACTGGCAGGACAAGGTCGAAGGCCTGGCCGCCGGTGCCGACGATTACCTGGTCAAGCCCTTCCAGTTCGAAGAGCTTGAGGCACGCCTCAATGCCCTGCTGCGCCGCTCCAGCGGCTTCACCCAGTCGACCATCGCCGCAGGCCCTTTGGTGCTGGACCTCAACCGCAAGCAGGCGACCCTCGATGAGCAGCCGCTGGCGCTGACCGCCTACGAGTACCGCATCCTTGAGTATCTGATGCGTCATCACCAGCAGGTGGTGGCCAAGGAGCGCCTGATGGAACAGCTGTATCCAGGCGATGAGGAGCGTGACCCCAACGTCATCGAGGTGCTGGTCGGCCGTCTGCGTCGCAAGCTCGAAGGTGAGCGCGGGTTCAAGCCGATCGACACTGTGCGTGGGCTCGGCTACCTGTTCACCGAGCGCTGCCGATGATTCGTTCGCTGCGGGTGCGCTTGATGCTCGCGGCAGCGGTGCTGGCAGTGCTGTTCATGCTGGCGCTGCTGCCCGCCCTGCAGAAGGCCTTCAGCCTGGCCTTGCAGGAATCGATCGAACAGCGCCTGGCTTCGGACGTGACCTCGCTGATTTCTTCGGCGCGCATCGAGCATGGCCAGTTGCAGATGCCCGCACTGCTGCCGGACGAGCGTTACAACCTGCCTTATACCGGTTTGCTCGGTTACATCTTCGACCGCGAAGGTAAGCTGGTCTGGCGCTCGCGGGCCACCGCCGACCAGCACATCAACTACCAGCCGCGCTACGATGGGCGCGGCAATGAATTCGCCCGCATGCACCAGGATGACGGCGAGGAATTCTTCGTATATGACGTCGAAATCAAGCTGTTGGGTGGCCAGAGCGCCGCCTACAGCATCGTTGCCCTGCAGCCGGTGCGCGAGTACCAGCAAACCCTCGATGGCCTGCGAGAAAAGCTCTACTTAGGTTTTGGTGCGGCCCTGCTGGCGTTGCTGGCATTGCTCTGGGCCGGCCTGACCTGGGGCCTGCGTTCGTTGCGCCGGCTGAGCCGCGAGCTGGACGAGGTGGAGGCCGGTGCGCGCGATGGGTTGAGTGCCGAGCACCCGCGTGAGCTGTTACGCCTGACCGGCTCGCTCAACCGCCTGCTGCGCAGCGAGCGGGAACAGCGCCAGCGTTACCGTGACTCGCTGGGTGACCTGGCACACAGCCTCAAGACGCCGTTGGCGGTGCTGCAAGGCGTGGGGGAGAGCATGCAGCAGCGCGTCACCGAGCGCGAGCAGGCGCGGGTACTGCAGAGCCAGATTGAGCGCATGAGCCAGCAGATCGACTACCAGTTGCAGCGCGCCAGCCTGCGCAAGAGCGGCCTGGTGCGCCACAGCGTACAGTTGCTTGCGGTGCTGGACAGCCTGTGCAGCACCCTGGCCAAGGTGTACCGCGACAAGCGCGTCGAAGTGCTGCTTGAGGTGCCGGCGCAGGCACAAGTGCCGATGGAGCAGAGCGCGCTGCTCGAGTTGTTGGGCAACCTCTTGGAAAACGCCTTCCGGCTGAGCCTGGGGCTGGTGCGGGTGAGCTTGCAGGAAGCGCCCGGGCGGCAGACGTTGTGCATCGAAGATGACGGGCCGGGTGTGCCGGCGGATCAGCGTGAGCGGATTCTCGAACGGGGCGAGCGCCTGGACCGCCAGCATCCGGGGCAGGGGATTGGCCTTGCGGTGGTCAAAGATATCGTCGACAGCTATGACGCTGAACTGAGCCTGGGTGATTCGCCGCTGGGCGGGGCGGCATTCCGGATCACCTTTTACCTTGATTGATGTTCAGGCAGCCGCTGCCTCATCGCTCGCAACAAGCAGGGCGGATTCCCGCCAAGGTGCCTGTACAAATCCCGCCATCGGGCGGAAATCCGCCATCCTTTCTCAGGCAATTCGCCCTGTCGTTGGGCATTTTCCTCCAGCAAATACGGCCTTTGCACCCTTCATGGGCGTTTTGGCATCGCCCTTGCTATCTGACTTGGCAGAGGCCTGCCCAGGCAGCTCGAACACAACGACAAATCCCTCCGGGTGCAGGAGGGTTAGCGATTCAGGTGCCCCGACATCCTGGGAAGGGTGAAGCCGGCACACTTGAGGAAAAATTAGCCATGACGACACGTCAGCCGCTGTACAAGTCCCTGTATGTCCAGGTGATCGTTGCCATCACCATCGGCATCCTGCTCGGCCACTTCTATCCAGAAACCGGCGTCGCCCTCAAACCCTTGGGTGATGGTTTCGTCAAACTGATCAAGATGGTCATCGCGCCCATCATCTTCTGTACCGTGGTCAGCGGCATTGCCGGCATGCAGAGCATGAAGTCGGTCGGCAAGACCGGCGGCTACGCGCTTCTGTACTTCGAAATCGTTTCCACCATCGCCCTGATCATCGGCCTTGTCGTCGTCAACGTGGTCAAGCCGGGCGCTGGCATGCACATCGACGTCAGCACCCTGAACGCCAGCAGCGTGGCCGCTTACGCCGCCGCCGGTGCGCAGCAGACCACCATCGGCTTCCTGCTCAACATCATCCCCAATACTGTGGTAGGTGCCTTCGCCAATGGCGACATCCTGCAGGTACTGATGTTCTCGGTGGTCTTCGGCTTCGCCCTGCATCGCCTGGGCAGCTACGGCAAGCCATTGCTGGACCTGATCGATCGCTTTGCCCATGTCATGTTCAACATCATCAACATGATCATGAAGCTGGCCCCCGTCGGTGCCTTCGGTGCGATGGCCTTCACCATCGGCCAGTACGGCGTTGGCTCGCTGGTACAGCTGGGCTACCTGATGGCCTGCTTCTATATCACCTGCCTGCTGTTCGTGCTGGTGGTGCTGGGCGGTATCTGCCGCGCCCACGGCTTCAGCGTGCTCAAGCTGATCCGCTACATCCGTGAAGAGCTGCTGATCGTACTGGGTACCTCGTCCTCGGAATCTGCGCTGCCACGCATGCTGGCCAAGATGGAGCGCCTGGGTGCCAAGAAGTCGGTGGTTGGCCTGGTGATCCCGACCGGTTACTCGTTCAACCTGGACGGTACCTCGATCTACCTGACCATGGCCGCGGTGTTCATCGCCCAGGCCACCGACACCACCATGGACATCACCCACCAGATCACCCTGCTGCTGGTGTTGCTGGTGGCTTCCAAAGGTGCTGCCGGCGTTACCGGTTCGGGCTTCATCGTCCTCGCCGCCACCCTGTCGGCTGTCGGCCACCTGCCGGTTGCCGGCCTGGCGCTGATCCTGGGTATCGACCGCTTCATGTCCGAAGCCCGCGCCCTGACCAACCTGGTGGGCAACGCCGTTGCTACCGTGGTGGTGGCCAAGTGGGTCAAGGAGATGGACAACGACAAGCTGGCGTCGGAGCTGGCCTCCGGTGGTGCGCCGCTGGCTGACACCCGCCCGACCGACGACCTGGGCGTGGCTGAAGGCGTGGCTCGTTGAGCCTGCTGCAGTAAAGCAAAAGGCGACCTTCGGGTCGCCTTTTTTGTGCTTGGTCTATCAGTGCGCTGGCTGTCATTCGACCCGAGTCTCACCGCTGTACACCAGCGTCTCCCTGCACCGCTTGCACAGATACCGGCGCCCCTGCCTCACCAGCTTGTGCCGCTGCGCGGTAAACGCAAACTCACCCTGTGGGCATGGGCAGCGATAGATGTACCGGGTCGCGACCCGCCGCTGCACTTCATAGTTGTGGCAGCGATTGGGCGGCAGTTCATACACCCCGCGCATGATCAACTGCCACTCTTCGCCATGGGCCTGGATGCGGTCCCCGAACAGTTGGTGAGCCACCAGGTGCGCCACTTCATGGGCCACGGTCTGGCGCAGGAAGTCTTCCTGGTTTTCGCGGTACAGCTGCAGGTTGAAGCGCAGCAGGTTCTCGTGCAGGTGGGCGACGCCCGCCTTCTGCCCGCGCAGCTTGAAGCTGACTTCCGGGCGCGGGAAGGGGCGCTTGAAAAAGGTTTCGGCTTGCTGGTAACAGGTTTCGACGCGTTGTTTGAGCAGCTCGGGCATGGCGGGGTAATTCTCCTGACCGGGCATTATGCCGCAAGCACCGGCAGGCTGCCGAGCCCACCGGTCAGCACACAGCCAAAAGCCGCCTTGCGGCGGCCTCCGGTTTGATGCCCCAGTGTTGGATCTAGGTGTTTTCCAAGCTAGTTGGTATAGACGGGCCCCACGCCCAGTCCCCAGATGATCACGGTCGCAGCCATGATCGCTACCAATACCACCAGGCCCACTGCCAGCACCGAGCTGGAGAACAGGAAGCCTTCATCGGTCGGTATGTTCATGAATGTCGGCAAACCGACGTACAGCAGGTAAACGGTGTAGCAAATGGCCGCAGTCCCCACCAGCATGCCCAGCCACAGGTGCGGGTAAAGCGCTGCCAGGCCGCCGAGGAACAGCGGGGTGGCGGTGTAGGTGGCAAAGGCGATGCATTGCGCCATGGACGGGTTGGCGTCGTAGGTGCGTGCCATCCAGTGAATGAAAGCGCCCATTACCGCGACCCCGGCGAGCATCGCCAGGTAGGACATGATGCTCATCCATAGTGCGCTTTCCATCGTCAACATTACCGCTGGCCGGTCGCCGATCACCCAGCCGACCTGGGTAGTGCCAATGAACGCCGAAACGGCGGGTATCGCCGCCAGGATCAGCGTGTGCGTCAGGTACATGTGGCTGATGCTTTCGTCTTCCCCGCGTATCTCCCGCCATTCCTGGTCAGGGTGGGTAAACAGCCCCACAACGTGATGAATCATGCCGGTCACTCCTCTCGTTGTTGCCAATCGCCCCCCAGATGGAGCGCAAGCGGCCCGAGGCCAGGGCACCGATGCAAGCGGTAATGTGGCCTTATGTCGCAGTATAGGAAGCCGTTACCTGCACAAACTGTGCTTTTTAGAGCAAATTGCGCTGTAAGGCGGGCTGCTGATTCCCTTGAAGTCTTTATCGGAATCCCTACAGGTGCGCGTGGTTTGTGCGTAAAATAGTCGGCTTTTGTCACACCTCGCGGATCCAAGCGCTATGGGCACCCTCTCGGTCAACCAGAACAAACTGCAAAAACGCCTGCGTCGTCTCGCCGGCGAAGCCATCACCGACTACAACATGATCGAGGATGGCGACAAGGTCATGGTCTGCCTGTCCGGCGGCAAGGACAGCTACACCATGCTCGACGTTCTGTTGCACCTGCAGAAGGTGGCACCGATCAAGTTCGAGATCGTCGCGGTGAACATGGACCAGAAGCAGCCGGGCTTCCCCGAGCATGTGCTGCCGGCCTACTTGAAAGAGCTGGGCGTCGAGTACCACATCGTCGAGAAGGACACCTACTCGGTGGTCAAGGAGCTGGTGCCCGAGGGCAAGACCACCTGCTCGCTGTGCTCGCGCCTGCGCCGTGGCACCCTGTACACCTTCGCTGACGAAATCGGCGCGACCAAGATGGCCCTTGGGCACCATCGCGACGATATCGTCGAGACCTTCTTCCTCAACATGTTCTTCAACGGCTCGCTCAAGGGCATGCCGCCCAAGTTGCGTGCCGACGACGGCCGTAACGTGGTGATCCGCCCGCTGGCGTACTGCAACGAGAAGGACATCCAGGCCTACTCGGACATGAAGGAATTCCCGATCATCCCGTGCAACCTGTGCGGTTCGCAGGAGAACCTGCAGCGCCAGGTGGTCAAGGACATGCTGGTGGAGTGGGAGCGCAAGCACCCAGGCCGTACCGAGAGCATCTTCCGCGCCCTGCAGAACGTTGCCCCGTCGCAGTTGGCCGACCGCAACCTGTTCGACTTCACCAGCCTCAAGATCGACGAAAGCGCCACCCCGCGTTTTCTCGATGTACTGAACATCTGAGCCCATGCGCGATTACCAGTGGTTGCATGAGTACTGCCTGAACCGCTTCGGCTCGGCCCAGGCCCTGGAGGCCTTCCTGCCGCAGCCGCGCACGCCGGCGCAGCTGCGCGACATCCGCAACGACCGCTACCTGTCGACCCTGGCCTTGCGCGTGTTCCGCGCCGGGCTCAAGCACAGCCTGGTAGATGCCAAATGGCCGGCGTTCGAGCAGGTGTTCTTCGGCTTCGACCCGGAGAAGGTCGTACTGATGGGCGCAGAGCACCTGGAGCGGTTGATGCAGGACGAGCGCATCATCCGCCACCTGGGCAAGCTCAAGAGCGTGCCGCGCAATGCGCAGATGATCCTGGATGTGGCGAAGGAGAAGGGCAGCTTTGGTGCGTTCATCGCCGATTGGCCGGTGACCGATATCGTCGGGTTGTGGAAATACCTGGCCAAGCATGGCAACCAGCTGGGCGGGCTATCTGCACCACGTTTTTTGCGCATGGTCGGCAAGGACACGTTCATCCCCACCGATGATATGGCCGCTGCGCTGATTGCACAGAAGGTGATCGACAAGCAGCCGACCAGCCAGCGCGACCTGGCGCTGGTACAGCAGGCGTTCAACCAGTGGCATGCCGAGAGCGGGCGGCCGCTGTGCCAGTTGTCGGTGATGCTGGCGCATACCGTCAACCATTGAAAAGCCCGGGGCTGCAACAGCAGCCCCCGGAATCAAAGCCCTTCGCCCGCCATGCGCCGTTCATGCTGGAACTTCCAGCGCACGAACAGCAGCCCGCTGACGAACAGCCCAAGGCTCAGCAGCACCTCAACCCAGCCGAACACTGCCCGCGCCGGGTCGAACGCTGCCAGCACCCCTTTGATGAAATAGATATTCACCACAAAGCAGGTCCAGGCATGCGCCCGGGCGCTGCCCAGCAACATGCCTGGCAGCAGCAACAGCAGTGGCACAAGCTCGATCGCCAGGATCACTTCGACCCGCGCCCCGTGCAGGTTGGCGAACCACAGGTTGTTCACCACCAGCAATGCGATCAGGCCAAAAAAGAACGCCAGGCTCAGGGCACGTGTGAGGCGCAGGCGCGGTGCCAGCCACTCCAGTTGTGGCAACACCTTCGGCTTCTTAGCCACGCGAGGCCTCCAGGGCCTTGGCCGTGGTTGCCAGGCGCTGGCCCAAGGCGCGGCACAGGGTGATCTCGTGTTGATCCAGCTCGCGCTTGCCGTCTGCGCCGGCATGGTGGCTGGCGCCGTAAGGCGTGCCGCCGCCGCGGGTTTCAAGCAGCGCCGATTCGCTGTAGGGCAGGCCCATCACCAGCATGCCGTGGTGCATCAGCGGCAGCATCATCGACAGCAGGGTGGTTTCCTGGCCACCGTGCAGGCTGGCGGTGGAGGTGAACACGCCAGCCGGCTTGCCGACCAGTTCACCACCCAGCCACAAACTGCTGGTGCCATCGAGGAAGTACTTGAGCGGTGCGGCCATGTTGCCGAAGCGGGTCGGGCTGCCCAGCACCAGGCCTGCGCAGTGGCGCAAGTCGTCCAGGGTGGCGTACAGCGCGCCGCTGGCCGGAATGTCCGGCGCCACGGCTTCGCACTCGGTGGAAATCGCCGGCACCGTGCGCAGGCGCGCTTCCATGCCGGCCAGCTCGATGCCGCGGGCGATATGCCGGGCCATTTCGCTGGTCGAGCCATGGCGGCTGTAATACAGCACCAGGATATAGGGCGCGCTCACGGCAGGATCTCCAGCACTTTCTCAGGTGGCCGGCCAATCACCGCCTTGTCACCGGCAACCAGGATCGGGCGCTCGATGAGCTTAGGGTGCTGCGCCATGGCGTCGATCAGTTGCGCATCGCTCAAGGCCGGGTTGGCCAGCTCGAGTGCCTTGTACTCGTCTTCACCGGTGCGCAGCAGTTGGCGCGGGCCGATGCCCAGCTTGCCGAGCAGAGCCTTGAGGGTGGCAGCGTCGGGCGGGGTTTCGAGGTAGCGCACGATGGTCGGTGCCAGGCCGCGCTGTTCGAGCAGTTCCAGTGCGCCGCGGGATTTCGAGCAGCGCGGGTTATGATAGAGCGTCAAGTCAGTCATGTCGGGTCGCATCCAGCTGGGTGTGGCGGCTATTCTAACCGCAGGAACTGACCCATTCGCTTGAAACTTCGAGAAGGATTGACCCATGGCAAGGCGTTTGGCAGCAGCATTGGCCATTACTGCAGGCCTTTTGCTAGGTGGCTGCGGTGCCGACTACGGCGTGGACCAGCACGGCAACACGGTGAAGGCCGAGCAGATCGACGGGCACTGGCTGGTGCTCAACTATTGGGCTGAATGGTGCGGCCCTTGCCGTACCGAGGTGCCTGAACTGAACACTGCGGCCAAGCAGTGGGCGGCCGACGGTATCAAGGTGGTGGGGGTGAACTTCGATGGCCTGCAGGGGCAGGAGCTGAAGCAGGCGGCCGATACCTTGGGCATCGGCTTTACCGTGCTGGCGCAAGATCCGGCCGAGCGCTATGACCTGCCACGCAGCGAAGCGTTGCCGGTGACCTACATCATCGATGACAAGGGCAAGGTGCGCGAGCAGCTGCTGGGTGAGCAGACCCTGGAAGGGCTGCAAGCCAAGATCAAGGCGCTCAAGGGGGCTTGAAAGCTGCAAGCTGCAAGCTACAAGAAAAAGCTGGCCGTGCACCGATCCGCCTTTTCTTGCAGCTTGCGGCTTGAAGCTAGCCCTCCTCAGGCCAGAACCGCAGCGGCTTGCCCTCGGCCGGCCAGAAGCGCATCTGCTCGATGGGCGATACATCCCAGCGCTGCACCGTCTCCAGCGCCTGCAGGAAGCGCTTTTCCTGCTCCATCAACGCCGGCGCGCACAGCTTGCGGGTTTTGCCGACCTTACCGAAGCTCAGGTGCTCACCGTCCAGCGTGTACGGTGCAAACCAATGGTTGCAGCCCGCATTGCCATAGGCCCGGCCATCGCTGGCCAGCGTCAGTGTCAGGTGGCTGTAGTCGATCAGCGGCCGCTCGCCGATCCACTCCAGCACATAGCTGCGTTCCAGTTGCAGCTTCGAGGGTTCGGCGGCGCAGCCGAGCAGGCCGGTGGCAATCAGGGCGCCGGTCAGCAGATTCTTCACTCGGCGCTCTCCTGGCAACGCGGGCACACGTGCTTGTCGCCACGGCTGGCCCAGCCCAGCTCGGCGATGCGCGCAGTAGCAGCCGGCTGGCGGGCTTTCTTGCCAAGCTTTGCGTCCACGGCGAACTCGAAGTCCAGCACGGCATCGCAGCTGTCGCATTCAGCCTGCCAGTTAAGGATTTCCAGCTCGTTGAACAGCGGGCCGCTGGCCACGGCCACCCACTGGCCACGCGGGTTGATCAGGTGGCGCACGCTCTCGACGGTCAGGCGCATGGACAAATCCTTGCTGCCCTTGAGGGTGACCAGCAGGGTGTCGCCCTTGTGCATCGAGCCACCGTTGCCGGTCACCTGGTAGCGGCCCGGTACCAGGGCGCGGCACTCGATCAAGGTGTGTTGCGGGTTGAAAAGGGTGTAGCGGAAATCGTGCTCGACCATGGGTCCTCCAGAAATGCCGCGTATCCTAGCATCAACCTGTGACCAGATTCTGCGCATTACCCGCCGCCCAGCGGTTGATGTTGTCCAGCGTGGTCGCGGCAATGGCGTCCAGCGCTTCGCGGGTCAGGAACGCCTGGTGCGCAGTGACGATCACGTTGGGAAACGTCAGCAGCCGCGCCAGCACATCATCCTGCAACGGCAGGTCGGAACGGTCCTCGAAGAACAGCTGGGCTTCTTCTTCATACACATCCAGCCCCAGGTACCCGAGCTGTCCGCTTTTCAAGGCGTCGATCAGTGCCGGAGTGTCGACCAGCGCACCACGACCGGTGTTGATCAGCATGGCGCCGGGCTGCAACTGGGCCAGGCTTTGCGGGTTGATCAAGTGCCGGGTGTGCTCGGTGAGCGGGCAATGCAGGCTGATGATCCGCGCCTCACGCAGCAGTTCGGGCAGCTCCACATAACGCGCACCCAGCGCCAGCAGCTCAGGGTTGGGGTAGGGGTCGTAAGCCAGCAGCTGGCAACCGAAGCCTGCCATGATCCGGGCGAAGGCGGCGCCGATCTGGCCGGTACCGACCACGCCGACGGTCTTGCCGTGCAGGTCGAAGCCGGTCAGGCCATGCAGGGTGAAGTCACCTTCGCGGGTACGGTTGTAGGCCCGGTGCAGGCGCCGGTTGAGCGCCAGGATCAGCGCCACGGCATGTTCGGCCACGGCATGCGGTGAATACGCGGGCACGCGCACCACTGCCAGGCCCAGGGCTTGGGCGGCGGCCAGGTCCACATGGTTGTAGCCGGCCGAGCGCAGGGCGATCAGGCGCGTCCCGCCAGCGGCCAGGCGTTGCAGTACCTGCGCGTCGAGCTCATCGTTGATGAACGCGCAGACCACCTCGAAACCTTGAGCCAGGGCTGCGGTGTCGAGGGTCAGGCGGGCGGGCTGGAAGTGCAGCTCCAGAGCGCTATCGCAAGTGGCCCGCGTGAAGCTTTCCTGGTCATAGTGCTGGCTGCTGAACAACAGGGCGCGCATGGTCGGGCTTCCTTTATCGTGGTTGGGGGATTGTAGCCACCCGGGCGTGCAGGGAAGTTGATCTGCACCGGCCTCATCGAGGCTTGCCGGCTCCCAATTCGCAGCGCTGCTGAACCCTGTGGGAGCCGGCTTGCCGGCGATGAGGCCCTGAAGGTCAGGCGTTCTGGCGTGCCTGCTCCGCCAGCCGGACAATTGCGCCATCCAGCTCGTCGAGCGCCTGCTGGGCTTGCGGATGCTCCTGTTTAAGCAAGGTCTCGCTGCGCTGGCAGGCTGCACGCAGCTGTGGCACACCGCAATAGCGCGAGGCACCGTTGAGCCGATGCACCTGCTCGATCAGTGCGCCGTGATCGTCGCCCTCCCGTGCAGCACGAATGGCTTCACGGTCCGATGCCAGCGATGCCAGCAGCATGGTCAGCATGTCTGCCGCCAGATCCGGCTTGCCTGCCGCCAGGCGCAAGCCTTCCTCAGGGTCGAGCACCGGTAGATCCTGGCCCTCGGCCTGCTGTTCGTCCAGGCGCTCCAGTGGCCCGACACCCAGGCTCAGGCCGGTCCATTTCATCACCACCTGGGCCAGCTGGCGCTCGCTGATCGGTTTGGTCAGGTAGTCGTCCATGCCGCTGTGCAGCAGTGCACGTTTCTCGTTGGCCATGGCGTGAGCGGTAAGGGCGACGATCGGCAGCGGGCTGCCGCTCTGGGTGTTTTCCCACAAGCGGATCTGCTCGGTGCAGGCACGGCCATCCATGCCTGGCATCTGCACGTCCATCAGCACCAGGTCGAAGTGTTCGCTCTGCACCGCCTGCACCGCAGCATGGCCGTTGTCGAGCGCCAGCACATCGGCGCCGAGATCTTCCAGCAGGGTCTGTACCAGCAGGAGGTTGGCCGCATTGTCGTCGACGCAGAGGATTTTCGGCTGGCGCTGGCCGCGCGTTGGCGGGGCCGGTTCGCCCCGCGTGCGGCGCGGTTGCAGCAGCTCCAGCAGCAGGCGGCGCAGCTTGCGCGTGCAGGTCGGTTTGGACAGCAGTTGGCCGTGGCCGTTAGGCAGGTGAGGGTGGTACAGCGCTTGCTCGGTAGTCGGGCAAAGTACCACGCAATGGCAGTGGTAGCGCTCCAGTTGCTGGTGGTACTGGCCCAGCTGTTCGGGCGTGAGATTGCCCAGGTTGGCACCCAGCACCGCGAAATCGAAGGGCATCCCAGCCTGCAAGCCAGCCTGTACACCCTGCAGCAATTGCTCATAGGACGCGAACAGGCTGACGCTCAGGCCGCAATCCTGCAACTGGTGCTCCAGGGCCTGGCGTGCCAGGTCATGCCCGTCGACGATCGCCGCGCGCCGCCCCAGCAGCGGCTGCGACGACTGCGCCTCGCTGTCGTCGTGAGCCTTGGGCAGGCTCAGGCTGATCCAGAACTGCGAACCCTCGCCCGGTGTGCTGTCGACCCCGATCTCGCCGCCCATCTGCTCGATCAGGCGCTTGGAGATCACCAGCCCCAGGCCGGTGCCGCCCGGCTGGCGGGCCAGCGAATTGTCGGCCTGGCTGAACGCCTGGAACAACGTGCGCACATCCTGAGGCGACAGGCCAATACCGGTGTCCTGCACGCTGATGCGCAGCTGCGCGCTGTCTTGCTGCTCGTCCTCGAGCATCGCCCGCACGACGATGGTGCCCTCGCGGGTGAACTTGATGGCATTGCTCACCAGGTTGGTGAGGATCTGCTTGAGCCGCAGCGGGTCGCCTACCAGCGATGACGGGGTGTCGCGGTAGATCAGGCTGAGCAGTTCCAGCTGCTTGGCGTGGGCGGCGGGCGCCAGGATGGTGAGGGTGTCCTGGACCAGGTCGCGCAGGTTGAACGGAATGCTGTCGAGCACCAGCTTGCCGGCCTCGATCTTGGAAAAGTCGAGGATCTCGTTGATGATCCCCAACAGGTTGTCGGCCGATTTTTCGATGGTGCCCAGGTAGTCCAGCTGGCGCGGGGTCAGCTCGCTTTTCTGCAGCAGGTGGGTGAAGCCGAGGATACCGTTGAGCGGGGTGCGGATCTCGTGGCTCATGTTGGCCAGGAATTCAGACTTGATGCGGCTCGCCTCCAGGGCCTCCTTGCGCGCCATGTCCAGCTCGATGTTCTGGATCTCGATGGTTTCCAGGTTCTGGCGGACATCCTCGGTGGCCTGATCGATACTGTGCTGCAGCTCTTCATGGGCACTGTGCAGGGTTTCTGCCATGCGGTTGATGCCCCGGGCCAGTTCGTCCAGCTCGTGGCTGCCCATGGCCGGCAGACGTTCTTCGAGGTGGCCGTCCTTGAGCTGGTTGACTGCATGCTTGATGCGCGCGATCGGGTCATTGATGGTGCGGCTCATGCGCATCGCCAACAGGCCGCTGAGCACCAGGCAAGCGAGTATCAGCAGCATGCTGGTGAACAGGTTGCGGTAGCCGCGCAGCAACATGCCGTCGTGCGACAGCTCGATCTCGACCCAACCCAGCAGGCGCTCGGCTTCGGCCGGGACGGCCTCGGTGGCCAGGTCGCGGTGGTGGCCGAACACCGGCATCAGGTAGCGTGTGGCATCGTTGCCGCTGCGCTCCAACAGTTGAGTGCCCGTGCCGCCGCTGGGTGGCCGGTTGATCATGGTGGGGCCGGCGTGGGCCAGGCGGGAACGGTCCGGGGCGAGGAAGGCCACTGCACGGACGTCGGCTTGCTCAAGGGTTTGCGCGGCAATCCGCTCCAGCTGCGCAGGCGTCTGCCGGGCCATGGCGGGCGCGGCCAGGGGGGCCAGTTGTTCGGCAATCATCTTGCCGCGTTGCAGCAGTTGAGTGCGCAACTGGTCTTGCTGCAGCCACGTGAAATAGCTGCCCAGCACCAGAGCCATCAAGCTGGCAGGCAGCACGGCCAGCAGCAGTACCCGGCTTCTGATTCCCAAACGATCGAGCACACTCGCCTCCTGTGATGTGCCTGGACGCCGTTACCGGGGTAACGGACCAAAGCGGAAAGTTACTCCGCCTGCCTGCCTAATGCACCCTTTATATGGCTGTTTTCACCCAGCCGGCGGGCGTTGATCGCAGGACGGTTGCCTATGGCGTACGCATGCTCAATAATCGCGCAATTGAGAATATGTGGCAGTTGCCAATGAATCCCGTAACTATTAATGCTTCCAGCATCCTCGCCATCGAGGATGATCCGGTGTTGGGTGCCTATCTGCACGAAGAACTGCAGCGAGGCGGCTTTGAGGTGACCTGGTGCCGCAACGGCCTGGAAGGTTTGGAAACCGCTGGTCGCCAAGCCTTCGACGTGGTCCTGATGGATATCCTGCTGCCTGGGCTCAACGGCCTGGACGCCCTGGCCCAGTTGCGTCGACGCAGCGCCACGCCGGTTATCTTGATGTCGGCGTTGGGTGCTGAGGCCGACCGTATCAATGGCTTCCAGCGCGGTGCCGACGACTACCTGCCCAAGCCTTTCAGCATGGTCGAGCTGCAGGTGCGCATCGAGGCCATCCTGCGCCGCGTCGCCCTCGAGCGTCGTCACCAGCCGCCATCGGGTGTTGCCTGTGGCGAGCTGTGGTTCGACGAGACCCTTTGCGATGTCAGCTTCGGCGGCCGCCAGGCAGGCCTTACCCCTAGCGAGTATCGCCTGTTCGAAATCCTCAACCGCAACGTCGACGAGGTGCTGAGCAAGCCTTTTCTCTACCAGCAGGTGCTGCAACGGGGTTATTCGCGGCATGACCGCAGCCTGGACATGCATGTCAGCCAGATCCGCCGCAAGCTCAAGGCCATCGGCTACCAGGACCGGCAGATCCGCACCGTGTGGGGCAAGGGCTACGTGCTCAGTGCCGGCGAAGCGGAGTAGGCCATGCTGGACCGCCACTCGCTGTTCTGGAAACTGGCCATCCTGCTGGTGGGCTTCTGCCTGCTGATGATCGGCCTGAGTTACACCTGGGGCCGCCATATGGAAACCCAGAATGCCTTTCTCGATGAGCCTGCCCGCCAGGTGCTGCGCAGCTATGCCGGGGAGGCCGAGCAGGCGTGGCGCAGCGGTGGCCGCAGCGGGCTGGACCAATGGGTTGCGGCCATGCACCAGCGTGAACGTGGCTGGATAGGCGTGCTCGACATCAATCTGCAACCGCTCGCCAGCGGCACGCTCGGCCCCGATGTCATGCACCGGCTCACGCGCCTGCGCGGTGTCGACTGGCCCATGAGCCGGCGCAGTACCGACCAGCCCTGGCTGCGCATACCGTTCCCGGGGGCGCCGGAGCAGGGCATGCTGGTGATGGAGTTGCCCGAGCGTTTCAACCCTGGCCAGTACCGGGTGCTGTGGCGGGTGTTGACCAACGGTGTCATTCCAGGGTTGTTCACCTTGCTGCTGTGCGTCGGCCTGTACCGCATGCTGATCGTGCCGCTCAACCAGTTGCGCGAGCAGGCCAATGCCTGGCGTGCCGACCAGCTGTCGGCACGGCTGGATTCGCGCACCATCGCCCGGCATGACGAACTGGGCGAGCTGGCCCGTGCCTTCGACCAGATGGCCGAACGGCTGCAGGGCACGGTGGCCATGCAACAGCAGTTGCTGCGTGATCTGTCCCATGAAATGCGCACACCGTTGAGCCGCTTGCGCGTGGCCTGCGACGGTGAAACCGACCTGCAGCGCCTGCGCGAGCGGCTGGGGCGCGAGGTGGATTGCATGCAGCAGTTGGTCGAGGACACCTTGCAGCTTGCCTGGCAGGATGCCGAGCGTGCGCCGATGAACCTGGAGCCGATCCAGGTGCAGGCCCTGTGGGACCTGCTGGCAGAGGATGCCAGTTACGAAAGCGGCTGGTCGCCCGAGCGTTTGCGCTGCGAGCTGCCAGTCGACTGCTGGGTGCAGGGCAATCTGAATTATCTGGCCCAGGCCCTGGAAAACATGCTGCGCAACGCCATCCGCCACTCCCCGGAAAACGGCCTGGTGTACTTGGCCGGGCAGCGTGAAGGTGGCTATTGGCACCTGTGGCTGGAAGATCAAGGCGGTGGCGTAGCTAACGAGGATCTGGAGCGAATCTTTGCCCCCTTCACCCGGCTCGATGGCTCGCGCCCCGGTGACGGCGGTTTCGGCCTGGGCCTGAGCATCGCCCGCAGTGCGATTCAGCGCCAGGGCGGAACCCTGTGGGCAGAAAACGGCAAACGCGGCTTGAAGCTCTGCATGCGTTTGCCGCTACACCTGCCCGCCCCCTCGCGGGAACCCCCGCAGCCACAGGCGCTAGCTACAGCTTGAAGCTTGCCGCTTATAGCTTGTAGCTATACCCACCACAGATTGCGTGATATGGCCGCGAACGGTTTGCCGGTATGATAGGCGCCCCTGCCGTCCGGATTGTGAAATACACCATGACCTTGCAGTACCCAACCATCGCCGATTGCGTCGGCAATACGCCCCTGGTTCGCCTGCAGCGCATCGCTGGAGAAACCAGCAATACCCTCCTGCTCAAGCTCGAAGGTAACAATCCGGCAGGCTCCGTGAAGGACCGCCCGGCCCTGTCGATGATCGCCCGCGCCGAACTGCGCGGTCAGATCAAGCCCGGCGACACCCTGATCGAAGCCACCTCCGGCAATACCGGCATTGCCCTGGCCATGGCGGCAGCGATCAAGGGCTACAAGATGATCCTGATCATGCCCGACAACTCCACCGCAGAGCGCAAGGCAGCGATGACCGCCTACGGTGCCGAGTTGATCCTTGTGACCAAGGAAGAGGGGATGGAAGGCGCTCGCGACCTGGCCGAGAAGCTGCAGGCCGAAGGTCGCGGCCTGGTTCTGGACCAGTTCGCCAACGGCGACAACCCGATTGCCCACTACAACAGCACCGGCCCGGAAATCTGGCAGCAGACCCAGGGCACCATCACCCATTTCGTCAGTTCCATGGGCACCACCGGCACCATCATGGGCTGCTCGCAGTACCTCAAGGAGCAGAACCCGGCGGTGCAGATCGTTGGCCTGCAACCGATGGAAGGCTCGGCCATTCCGGGCATCCGCCGCTGGCCCGAGCAGTACCTGCCGAAAATCTTCGATGCCACCCGCGTTGACCGCGTCATGGACATGTCCCAGCACGAAGCTGAGGACACCATGCGCCGCCTTGCCCGTGAAGAGGGCATTTTCTGCGGCGTGTCTTCCGGTGGTGCGGTCGCAGCCATGCTGCGCCTGTCCCGTGAAGTGGAAAACGCGGTAATGGTCGCGATCATTTGCGACCGTGGCGACCGTTACCTGTCCACCGGCCTGTTCGACCCGAGCTAAATGTCCAGAAAGAAAACCAACAGCGGCCTGCGCTTTCAGCCGGCCGGCGGTAACCGCACGCCCCAGGTCCCTGTGGGCAAAAAGCAGCGCCTGGAGATCGAGCGCCTGGCCGGTGACGGCCGTGGCATCGCTTTTTGCGACGGGCGCACCTGGTTCGTCAGCGGCGCCCTGGCCGGTGAAGCGGTCGAGGCACGCGTGCTCAATGCCCGTGGCAAGGTAGTCGAGGCGCGCCTGGAGCGTGTGCTGCAGGCCAGCCCCGAGCGCCGCCAGGCGCCGTGCCGCCATTACGAGCGGTGTGGCGGCTGCAACTTGCAGCACCTGCCGCATGAGGCGCAGCTGGCGCTCAAGCAGCGTACCTTGGCCGAACAGCTGCAACGGGTTGCCGGTGTGCAACC
This sequence comes from Pseudomonas sp. p106, assembly GCF_003936645.1. Taxonomy (NCBI): domain Bacteria; kingdom Pseudomonadati; phylum Pseudomonadota; class Gammaproteobacteria; order Pseudomonadales; family Pseudomonadaceae; genus Pseudomonas; species Pseudomonas sp. p106. The sequence continues at coordinate 50,550 of NZ_RHQR01000027.1, read as the reverse complement.
GCAAGAATGGGCGGCGCCATTGAGCGGGCCGGAATTCGGCTATCGGCGGCGGGCGCGCGTGGCGGTGCGCTGGGATGTCAAAGCGCGTCAGCTGGAGGTAGGGTTCCGTGCCGAGGCCAGCCAGGACATCGTCGCCATCGACGACTGCGCCGTGCTGGTACAGCCTTTGCAGTCGATTCTGCGGCATCTGCCGACCGTGCTGCGTTCTCTGGGCAAGCCCCAGGCCATCGGCCACGTCGAGCTGTTCAGCGGCACGGCCCAAGCGCTGCTGGTACGCCACGTGGCGCCGCTGCCGGCCGATGACCTGGCGCGTCTGCAGGCATTCTGCAGCGAGGCCAAGGCGCAGCTGTGGCTGCAGGGTGAAGGTGAACCGGTGCCGGTGGATGCTGGCGCGAAGCTGGGCTTCACCTTGCAGCCTTGGCAGTTGGAGCTGGCCTGGCGCCCGGGTGATTTCGTTCAGGTCAACGCCCAGGTCAATACCGCAATGATCGAGCAGGCTCTGGCCTGGCTCGCTCCGCAGGCCGACGAGCGAGTGCTCGACCTGTTCTGTGGCCTGGGCAATTTCGCCCTGCCGCTGGCCCGCCAGGCGCGGGAAGTGGTGGCGGTCGAAGGTGTGCAGGCCATGGTCGATCGGGCTGCGGCCAATGCCCGAGACAACAATGTGCATAACGCACGGTTTTTTCAGGCCGATTTATCCCAGCCTTTGGCAGGCGCCGGATGGGCCGCCGAGGGCTTTTCTGCGGTACTCTTGGATCCACCGCGCGACGGTGCTTTCGAGGTGGTGCAAGGCATCGCACGCCTCAAGGCCAAGCGGCTGGTTTATGTATCATGCAACCCGGCCACGCTGGCGCGAGACGCCCAGGTGCTGGTCGGCCAAGGGTACCGGTTAAAAAGGGCCGGGATTCTCGACATGTTTCCTCAGACGGCGCATGTCGAGGCCATGGCGTTATTCGAAGCGGGCTAGCAGGCTGGCCCCTTGGTGCGGTTCCCATGGACTGGGAGCCGCACGGTGATAGCCAGCGCTCCGAGTGGTGCGCTGTATGGAAAGGTAAAACAAAGATGGTACAGGTGAGAGTGCACCAGCCGGTCAATACGGACGGCAGTATCAATCTCGAAGCATGGCTGGATCATGTGGTGAGCGTCGATTCGGCACTGGATCGCGCGGCACTCGAAGAGGCCTGCGAGTTCACCCAGGAAATCGAGAAAAAGGGCAACCCGGCCAAGCATTCCTGGGCCGATGGTACCTCCAGTTTCCAGGCCGGCCTGGAAATCGCCGAAATCCTCGCCGACCTCAAGCTCGACCAGGATTCGCTGGTGGCGGCGGTGATCTACCGCTCCGTGCGCGAAGGCAAGGTGACCCTGGCCGAGGTCGGGCAGCGTTTTGGCCCGGTAGTGTCCAAGCTGATCGACGGCGTGCTGCGCATGGCTGCCATCAGTGCCAGCCTCAGCCCGCGCCAGTCGCTGGTGCTGGGCTCGCAGGCGCAGGTCGAGAACCTGCGCAAGATGCTGGTGGCGATGGTCGACGATGTGCGCGTGGCGCTGATCAAGCTCGCCGAGCGTACCTGCGCGATCCGTGCGGTGAAGTCCGCCGATGACGAGAAGCGTCTGCGTGTGGCGCGTGAGGTGTTCGACATCTATGCGCCGCTGGCCCATCGTCTGGGCATCGGCCACATCAAGTGGGAGCTGGAAGACCTGTCCTTCCGCTACCTGGAACCCGATCAGTACAAGCAGATCGCCAAGCTTTTGCACGAGCGCCGTCTGGACCGTGAGCGCTTCATCAGTGATGTGATGAACCAGTTGCAAAACGAGCTGCTGGCCACCGGGGTCAACGCCGACATCAGTGGGCGGGCGAAACACATCTATTCGATCTGGCGCAAGATGCAGCGCAAAGGCCTGGAATTCAGCCAGATCTACGACGTACGTGCGGTGCGCGTGCTGGTACCGGAAGTGCGCGACTGCTATACCGCGCTGGGTATCGTCCACACCTTGTGGCGGCACATTCCCAAAGAGTTCGACGACTACATCGCCAACCCCAAGGAGAACGGCTACCGCTCGCTTCACACCGCGGTGATCGGCCCCGAGGGCAAGGTACTGGAAGTGCAGATCCGTACCCACGGCATGCACGAAGAGGCCGAACTTGGCGTCTGCGCCCACTGGCGCTACAAGGGCACCGACGTCAAGCCCAGCTCCAACCACTACGAAGAAAAGATCTCCTGGCTGCGTCAGGTGCTCGAATGGCATGAGGAACTGGGCGACATCGGTGGCCTGGCCGAGCAGTTGCGGGTCGATATCGAGCCGGACCGGGTCTATGTATTCACCCCCGACGGCCATGCCATCGACCTGCCCAAGGGCGCCACGCCGCTGGACTTCGCCTACCGCGTGCACACCGAGATCGGCCACAACTGCCGTGGCGCCAAGATCAACGGGCGCATCGTGCCGCTCAACTACAGCCTGCAGACCGGCGAGCAGGTGGAGATCATCACCAGCAAGCACGGCAACCCGAGCCGTGACTGGCTGAACTCCAACCTGGGGTACGTCACCACTTCGCGGGCCCGGGCCAAGATCGTCCACTGGTTCAAGCTGCAGGCCCGCGATCAGAACGTCGCCGCCGGCAAGACGTTGCTCGAGCGCGAGCTCAGCCGCCTGGGCCTGCCGCAGGTAGACTTCGAACGCCTGGCCGAGAAGACCAACGTCAAGACCGCCGAGGACATGTTCGCCTCGCTCGGTGCCGGTGACCTGCGCCTGGCGCATTTGGTCAACGCTGCCCAGCAGTTGCTCGAACCCGAGCGTATCGAGCAGATCGAACTGGTACCACGCAAGCCTACCGGCCCGCGCACTGGCAAGCGTGGCGACATTCAGATCCAGGGCGTCGGCAACCTGCTCACGCAGATGGCCGGCTGCTGCCAGCCGCTGCCGGGCGATGCCATCGTCGGCTACATCACCCAGGGCCGCGGCGTGAGCATTCACCGCCAGGACTGTGCCTCGGTGCTGCAGTTGGCAGGGCGTGAGCCGGAGCGCATGATCCAGGTCAGTTGGGGGCCGATACCGGTGCAGACCTACCCGGTCGATATCGTTATCCGTGCCTACGACCGCCCAGGTTTGCTGCGTGACGTGTCGCAGGTGCTGCTCAACGAGAAGATCAACGTGCTGGCGGTCAACACTCGCTCGAACAAGGAAGACAACACCGCGCTGATGTCGCTGACCATCGAGATCCCGGGCCTGGATGCGCTGGGGCGTCTGCTGGGCCGGATTTCGCAGTTGCCGAACATCATCGAGACGCGGCGTAATCGTACCCCTTGAAACTGCGGTGGCTTCTCGTGGGCTTGCCCGCGACGAAGTCACCGCCGAAGGACCTGCTTACATGACCTATTCCCTCGAAGACCTGCTGCACCTCATGGCCCGGCTGCGCGACCCGCAGTACGGTTGCCCGTGGGACCTCAAGCAGAACTACGCCAGCATCGTGGCACACACCATCGAAGAGGCCTATGAGGTTGCCGACACCATCGAGCGCGGGGATTTCGAGCACCTGCAGGGCGAACTCGGTGATCTGCTGTTCCAGGTGGTCTACTACAGCCAGCTGGCCCGGGAGGAGGGGCGTTTCGAGTTCGACGGTGTGGTCGATGCCATTACCCGCAAGCTGATCCGCCGTCACCCCCATGTATTTCCCACCGGTGAGTTGTACGCACCGCTGGACACGCCCAGCCTGAGCGAGGCCCAGGTCAAGTCACGCTGGGAAGAAATCAAGGCCCAGGAGCGCGCCGAGAAAAGCGAGCCCGAACAGCTGTCGCTGCTCGATGATGTGCCGGCTGCACTGCCTGCCCTGTCGCGGGCGGCCAAACTGCAAAAACGTGCCGCCACCGTCGGTTTCGACTGGTCAGACGCCTTGCCGGTGCTGGACAAGGTCCGCGAGGAGCTCGACGAAGTGCTGCAGGCCATGGCCGACGGTGATGCCGAGGCCCTCGAGGATGAAGTCGGCGACCTGCTGTTCGCCGCCGTCAACCTGGCCCGCCATCTCAAGCAAGACCCGGAAAACGCACTGCGTCGCGCCAACCGCAAGTTCGAACGGCGTTTTCGCTTTATCGAACAGGCATTGCGCGACAGCGGTCGCCCCATCGAATCGTGTAACCTTGACGAACTGGACGCCCTTTGGGGGGAAGCCAAACGTCAGGAAAAGAACCTGCCCAGCTGCGGCTGAGTGGCTGAATAAGTGAGTGAACATCCATGAGTCTTTCCCTTCGCGATCAATTGCTCAAGGCCGGTCTGGTCAACCAGAAGCAGGTCTCCCAGGCCAACAAGGCCCAAAAGAAACAGAAACGCCTGGAGCACAAGGGCCAGGTCGAAGTCGACGATACCCAGCAGCGCCTGGCCAAGGAAGCCATGGCCGAGAAGGCCAAGCGTGACCAGGAACTGAACCGTCAGCAGCAGGAAAAGGCCGAACAGAAGGCCCGTGCCGCGCAGATCAAGCAGTTGATCGAGGCGACTCGCCTGCCCAAGCTCACCACCGAGGACTACTACAACTTCGTCGACGACAAGAAGGTCAAACGCATTGCGGTGAACGCCCTGATGCGCAGCAAGCTGAGCAATGGCGCGCTGGCGATCGTGTCGTTTGGTGGGGGGTACGAAGTCATCCCTCGCGAGGCAGCGGTGAAGATCCAGGAGCGCGACCCCCATCGCATCCTGCTGCTCAACACCCATGTCGAGGAAGCGGATGAGGACGATCCGTACGCTGCGTACAAGATCCCGGACGACTTGATGTGGTAAGCATGAAAACCCCCGCCTAAGCGGTAACGCCTATTGGGGCTGCTTCGCAGCCCATCGCCGGCAAGCCAGCTCCACAGGAATTTCGCAGTACTTGAGGCCTGCGCGGTACCTGTAGGAGCTGGCTTGCCGGCGATGGGCCGCAAAGCGGCCCCAAATCAAAAGACTGTGTGGGTCATTGCGTAGCGCGCTGGTTTTCCAGCACTTCAAGCTCTGCCCGGTATTGGTGGGCTTCGTGTTCGTTGTGGAACATCCCGACCAATTCACCTTGCTGGTGCACATCCCAGATCCGCACGCCTGCGGCCAGGCCTTCGTGGGACATTTTCGATTCGTCGCGTTCGGTTACTTGGACTGTCATCGTTAAACTCCACTGCTCAGTTGGTTGCGACATAATGTCGCGCACTTCTTTTATAGAGTTTGTTAGCAGCCTAAGTAAATAAAATGACCATGAAACAAGTTTCATGTGGCCCAGGCAAAAAGAAGCCCCGCACAGGGCGGGGCTACGGATCTTGCGGGCTGCGGCTTAGTTGCCTTTGACCGACTTGCCGTCGACCGTACCATCCTGCAGCACGATCACATACTCCTTGCCATCGGTCTCGACCTGGCGCAGTTGTACCAGCAGGTAGTCCCAGTCCTTGGCGAACCACAGCTCGGTGATGCGCTTGCTCTGGCTCGGGTCGCGCACGCGCTCGACCTTGACCGCCTCGACCTGGCCAGTCTTGGTGGTGACCTTTTCGGTACCCAGCACGCGGAAATCGTAGGTGTCGATCTCGTCACCATCGACCACCTGGTAGGTCATGCTTTTCTTGCCGGCGGCCACATCATGCTGCAGCGCCAGCTGATAGGAGGACTTGTCCAGCACGCCGCGGTTGAGCGGCAGGCTGACGGCATCGCCCCGATCGCTGCCGGTGACTTTCTTGCCGTTCCAGTCGAAGGTGAGGTCGACTTTCTTGGCTTTGCCCAGGCCGCCACGCTCGAAGTGATACTTCTGCGGCAGCAGGGTGTCGTTGTCCATGCGCAGGGTGCTTTGCTCGGTCAGGCTGGCGATCATCATGGAAGCCTTGAAATTAAGGTCCCAGGTACCGTTGGCATTTTTGACCAGGCTGCGCTCGGCAGTGCCGCTCATGGGGAGTTGCTTCCAGTCGGCGGTGTAGCTGGCCGAGAAGGGTTTCAAGTCGGCTGCCTGGAGGGGCAGGGCGAGCACGGCGAGAGCCAAGAGCAGGGCGCGACGCATAAATTCTCCTAGGGTCGGATCAAATGGCCACTGGCCGGCAGTGGCTGGCCGTCCAGTAATGCACCCTGTTCGCCCAGGCGCAAGCGCCCCTCGGCAAACCAGTGCACTGCCAGCGGGTAGATCTGGTGTTCCTGTTGGTGTACCCGCTGGGCCAGGCTTTCGGCGCTATCGCCTGACACTACCGGTACCACAGCCTGTACGACCAGAGGGCCGCCATCGAGTTCCTCGGTGACGAAGTGTACGCTGCAGCCGTGCTCGGCGTCGCCTGCCTCCAGGGCCCGTCGGTGAGTATGCAGGCCCTTGTATTTGGGCAGCAGCGACGGGTGGATGTTGAGCAGGCGGCCCTGGTAGTGGCGCACGAAGCCGCCACTGAGGATACGCATGAAGCCGGCCAGCACCACCAGGTCGGGCGCGAAGCCGTCGATGCGCGCCATCAGCGCCGCATCGAAGGCTTCACGGCCGTCGAAGCCGGTGTGGTCCAGTACGGCGGTGGCGATACCCGCCGCCGCCGCGCGTTGCAGGCCGTAGGCGTCGGCGCGGTTGGAAATCACCGCAGCGATGCGTACCGGGCTGTGTTCACCACGGCTGCTGTCGATCAAGGCTTGCAGGTTGCTGCCCGAACCCGACAGCAGTACCACAACATTACAGGGCTTGCTCGGCATCAGTGTGCCTTGAGGTTCTGCAGCTCGACCTGGGCAGCGCCTTCAGCGGCTTGTTCGATGCGGCCGATGACCCAAGGCTGCTCGCCTTCTGCGCGCAGAACATTCAGTGCTGCGTCGACCTGGTCCTGCGCCACGCAGATGACCATGCCCACGCCGCAGTTCAGTACGCGGTGCATCTCGTGCTCATCGACGTTGCCTTTTTCCTGCAGGAAGTCGAATACCGCAGGGCGCTGCCAGCTGGCCACGTCAACCACGGCCTGGGCGTTTTTCGGCAGAACGCGCGGGATGTTGTCCAGCAGGCCACCACCGGTGATGTGGGCCATGGCCTTGACGGCGCCGGTCTGCTTGATCAGTTGCAGCAGTGGCTTGACGTAGATGCGGGTCGGCGCCATCAGCAGGTCGGTCAGCGGCTTGCCGTCGAGCTGGGTGTTCTCGATGTCGGTTGCCGACACTTCGAGGATCTTGCGGATCAGCGAGTAGCCGTTGGAGTGCGGGCCCGAAGACGGCAGGGCGATCAGCGCGTCGCCGGTAGCGACCTTGGAGCCGTCGATGATCTCGGCCTTTTCCACCACGCCGACGCAGAAACCGGCCAGGTCGTAGTCTTCGCCTTCGTACATGCCCGGCATTTCGGCGGTTTCGCCGCCAACCAGGGAGCAGCCGGCCAGTTCACAGCCGGCGCCGATGCCGGTAACCACGGTCGCAGCGACGTCGACGTTGAGCTTGCCGGTGGCGTAATAGTCGAGGAAGAACAGCGGCTCGGCGCCGCAGACCACCAGGTCGTTGACGCACATGGCGACCAGGTCCTGGCCGATGCTGTCGTGCTTGTTCAGGTTCAGCGCCAGGCGCAGCTTGGTGCCGACGCCGTCGGTGCCGGAGACCAGCACCGGCTGCTTGTAGCCGGCCGGGATCTCGCAGAGGGCGCCGAAGCCACCCAGGCCACCCATGACTTCAGGGCGTGCGGTGCGTTTTGCCACGCCCTTGATGCGTTCGACCAGTGCTTCGCCGGCGTCGATGTCTACACCGGCGTCCTTGTAGCTCAGGGAGGGTTGCTTGCTCATTGATCCAGGCCTTTAAGAGGGAGGGATTCGTAAAAACGACCGTGACGGCCAAGGCCGGCTGGGGAGCGGCGGCTGCCTGAAACGTCAGAGGTCTGTGAAGGCGCGCGATTTTATCAGGGTTGCCGTGCAGCGGCCATCCTCAGGCCGACGGGCAGGGCAGTAAATTGCTGAAAAAGGCTCGCGGGTGGTTGATGCAGTTCCTTCTGTATAAGCTGCAAGCAGTGAGCCCCAAGCCGCAAGCGAAAGCGTTGGGGTTCTGACTGCTTTTTCTTACAGCTTGAAGCTTGCAGCTTGAAGCTCGACTGGACAGGAATCCTCAATGCGTCTTCTCAATTATCTGTCAGCCGGCTGCCTTGCCTTGGTCAGTATTGCCGCCCAGGCCGAAAACGTTGCCGGGCTCTATCAGGTGCGCGAACCGCTCGAAGGGCAGGGCGCTGAAGCCCGCGCCGTAGCCACCACCAAGGCGCTCGATACATTGGTGCTGCGCCTGACCGGCGACCCCAAGGCGCCGCAAAACCCGGCGCTGGCCGAACTGCGCAAGGACCCGCAACAGGTCATCAACCAGGTCGGTACCGAGGCCGGCCCGCCTGAGTCGGTGATGGTCGAGTTCGACCCGGGCAGCACCGAACGGGCCTTGCGCAAGGCCGGGCTGGCGCTGTGGGGCAGCAACCGGCCGTCGATCCTCGGCTGGTGGCTCAACGACAGTGTCGAGGGCAGCAGCCTGGTTGGCGATGGCCAGGCCAGCGCCCAGTCCCTGCGCCGTGCCGCCCAGCACCGCGGCCTGCCATTGCGCCTGCCGCTGGCCGACCTGCAGGAACAACTGGTGGCCAACGCCAAGCAGCTCGAAGGCAGCGACCCGGCGCCCCTGCGCGAAGCGTCCGAGCGTTATGGCGCCGACGCCCTGTTGGCAGTGCACGCGCTTGAAACCGACGGCAAGTGGCAGGGCAAATGGCAGTTGTGGCTGGGCGACAAGCGCGAGCAAGGTAGCGCCGAAGGCGCCGACCAGGCCGCATTGGCCGATGCCGTGATGCTGGCCGTCAGCAACCGCCTGGCGCCACGTTACGTAACCCGGCCAGGTGCCAGCAGCCAGTTGCAAGTGCAGGTGCAAGGCGCGAACCTGCAGCGTTACGCTGAGCTGAACCGCGTTCTCGAACCTTACGGCCCGCGCCTGCAAATGGCCGACGGCAAGACGTTGACCTACGGCGTCACTGCCAACGCTGAGCAGTTGCGCGCGCAGCTGGGCCTGGCCAAGTTGCAGGAAGTCCCGGCTGAGCAGGCGCCTCCCGTCCCGTCCCCGGCAACGCCTGCACCCGCAACCGAGGCTGCGGCAGGGCAACCTGCAACGGCTGCCGTAGCCCCCAAACCGTTCGACGGCCTGCGTTTTCGCTGGTAAGGAAGAGCGACCATGACTGATATGCGCCGTTGGATCTGGCTGGGTGCGGCCCTGCTGATTGCCCTGCTTCTTTATGGCCTGCACAACATCCTCTCACCCTTTTTGGTGGGTATCCTGCTGGCTTATCTGGCCGACCCGCTGGTCGATCGCCTGGAGCGCATGGGGCTGTCGCGGACCTGGGGCGTGGTGGTGGTATTCAGCCTGTTTACCTTGATCCTGCTGGTTCTGCTGCTCATCCTGATCCCGATGCTGGCCAAACAGCTGGTGCGCCTGTACGAACTGACGCCGCAGATGCTCGACTGGTTGCAACATGTGGCGCTGCCCTGGGTACAGAGCCGCCTGGGCCTGGCCGACGGGTTCTGGAAGTTCGACAAGATCAAGGCCGCCGTCAGTGAACACATGGGCCAGACCACCGACATCGTCGGCATGCTGCTGTCCCAGGCCACTGCGTCGAGCCTGGCGCTGCTGGCCTGGCTGGCCAACTTCGTGCTGATCCCGGTGGTGGGCTTCTATCTGTTGCGCGACTGGGACCTGATGATGGCCAAGTTGCGCAGCCTGCTGCCGCGCCAGCGCGAGGCGCAGGTGGTCGGGCTGGCCGCAGAATGCCATGAGGTGCTGGGGGCGTTCGTGCGTGGCCAGTTGATGGTCATGCTGGCGCTCGGCGTGATCTATTCCGCCGGGCTGATGCTGGTGGGGCTGGAGCTGGGGCTGCTGATCGGCATGCTGGCCGGCCTGGCGGCCATCGTGCCCTACATGGGCTTCATCATTGGCATCGGTGCGGCGCTGGTGGCCGGGCTGTTCCAGTTTGGCGGCGATCTGTACCCGATGCTGGGTATCGTTGCAGTGTTCATTGTCGGCCAGGCGCTGGAAGGCATGGTGCTGACACCGTTGCTGGTGGGTGACCGTATCGGCCTGCATCCGGTGGCGGTGATCTTCGCCATCCTGGCCGGGGGCGAACTGTTCGGCTTTACCGGCGTGCTGCTGGCCTTGCCGGTGGCGGCAGTGGTCATGGTGCTGCTGCGCCATGTGCATGACCTGTACAAGGAATCGGACATGTACGCGGGGGAGGTCGACCCTGATCTATAAGCCAGACTGCCTTGCAACTCGTTGATTTTGCTTGTGCTACGTGCCTTCGCGATTGTGCCCCCCGCATTGCGGGTATAGACTTTGCACACCGATCACCCTAGGCCCCCTGTGGTCCCCCGACCGCCCGCGAGCATGAAACCACCGATCCAGTTGCCCCTGGGTGTGCGCCTGCGCGATGACGCCACCTTCATCAACTACTATCCGGGCGCCAATGCAGCGGCATTGGGCTACGTCGAGCGGCTGTGCGAAGCCGACGCCGGCTGGACCGAGAGCCTCATCTACCTGTGGGGCAAGCAGGGTGTGGGCCGTAGCCATCTGTTGCAGGCTGCCACACACCGCTTCCAGCAGCGTGGCGAAGCCGCTGTGTACCTGCCGCTGGCGCAGTTGCTCGACCGGGGCATCGGGTTGCTCGATTACCTGGCGCAGTACGAGCTGGTGTGCATCGACGACTTGCATGTGATTGCCGGCAAGGCGGAGTGGGAAGAGGCGATGTTCCATCTGTTCAACCGCCTGCGCGACAGCGGCCGGCGCCTGCTGCTGGCGGCCTCGGCCTCGCCGCGCGAACTGCCGATCAAGCTGCCCGACCTCAAGTCCCGCCTGACCCTGGCGCTGGTATTCCAGATGCGCGGCCTGTCTGATGAAGACAAGCTGCGCGCCCTGCAATTGCGCGCCTCGCGCCGTGGCCTGCACCTGACCGACGAAGTCGGCCATTTCATCCTTACCCGTGGTACGCGCAGCATGAGTGCGCTGTTCGACCTGCTCGAGCGGCTCGATCAGGCTTCTTTGCAGGCGCAGCGCAAGCTGACCATCCCGTTCCTGAAAGAAACGCTCGGCTGGTAAGCCCTTAAATACGGGGCTTTGAGCGGCAAAACGGAAAAGTCACATCTTTTTCGATAAAATTTGCAAATGGCCCTGATAGAAGGCATAGTTTCCCCCTTCTAAAGGACTACAGACACGGTCGTGCCCATGCTCAAGCGCTTCGCACCCCTCGTGCCCCTCGCACTCTTGACCCTGCTGATTGGCTGCGCGGCCCAAGGCCCTGTTTCCCAGCCCCAGGATCACACCCCGGTCGCCTCCCAGTCGGCGCCCGAGGCCAAGGCTTCGGTATCGTCCGTATTCGGCGAGCAGCAAGAGCTGGCCACTGAAGATGACCTTCAGGCGTTCTCCAGCAACAGCAAGCCTTATCAGTTGCCAGTATTGGCCGACAGCATCCTGGAGCGCGGCATGTCCCTGATCGGTACCCGTTACCGCTTCGGTGGTACCTCGCAGGCATCCGGTTTCGATTGCAGCGGTTTCATCGGCTATCTGTTCCGCGAAGAGGCCGGCATGAACCTGCCGCGCTCGACCCGCGAAATGATCAAGGTCGATGCGCCCAAAGTTGCCCGCAACAAGCTCAAGCCAGGTGATCTGCTGTTCTTCAGCACCAATGGCCGTGGCCGTGTCAGCCATGCTGGCATCTATCTTGGCGACAACCAGTTCATCCATTCCAGCAGCCGCCGCAGCGGTGGTGTGCGCATCGACAACCTCGGTGATCGCTACTGGAGCAAGACCTTCATTGAAGCCAAGCGCGCCTTGGCCATGGCGCCAGCGAGCAATATCGCACGCAACTGATATCAAAATGATGTACCCTGCCGCGGCGACGATGCTTGAAAAGCTCGTCGCCGTGCGCATTTACAGAATGCGTCTAATCTAAATTCTCAACACTTTTCGGTTGCAGCCCAGCGATCTCAGACAGGATGTTCTGGCCATGGTGATGATGGCGCGCTTCGCACTCCTTTCCCTGGTGGCATTGCTTGCCGCCTGCTCCGGCCGTGCCCCGGCACCGGCGCCTGTGGTACAGCCACAGGTCCCGTACAGCCAACCCATAGCGTCCCCGGTTGCCAACGACGTGCTGATCCGCGCAATCGGCCTGGTGGGTACGCCGTATCGTTGGGGCGGCAACACTCCCGACTCCGGTTTCGATTGCAGTGGCTTGATCAACTACGTCTACCGGGACGCGGCGGGCATCAGCCTGCCTCGCTCCACGCGAGAAATGATCGTCATGCGTGCGCCGACCGTAGACGTTCACTCACTGCAATCGGGCGACCTGGTGTTCTTCGCTACCAGCGGTGGCTCGCAGGTGAGCCACGCCGGCATCTACGTGGGCGAAGGGCGGTTCGTGCATGCTCCGTCCACCGGTGGCACCGTGCGCCTGGACTACCTGTCCAACAGCTACTGGTCCAAAGCCTACCTGCAGGCAAAACGGGTGATTACCCAGGGGCACCTGGCACAGAACCCCTGATGGCGAAACCGGCCACTCGCAAGGTGGCCGATGCGCGCCGCGCAGGCCGCGCTCTCTATCAAGAGCGCCTGAACCCTCAAGCGAAATCCCCGCCCTTCGATTGACGCTCCCGGTGCAACACTCTAACCTTCGCGCGTGTTTCAGGTGCCCTGCCAGCCCGTCTGGGCAGGGTGAAACTGGGAAGCCGGTGTGCGCCTGCAAGGTGCGAGTCCGGCGCTGCCCCCGCAACGGTAGGTGAGTCAAAAGCCGCGCACGGCCACTGGATACCAGTATCCGGGAAGGCGCGCAGGCCCGGGCCAACGCCCGCTCACGAGCCCGGAGACCGGCCTGTCACTGCCAACGGCATCACGGAGGGTGATGCGCGGTGCACCGTGGCATCTGGCCACGGCTCCTGCGCGTTCTCCGTCTGCCCGCCTATCGACCTGTCGCCGTATTTTGCGGGGCGACAGCCTGCGGAGACCCCCATGAGCGAAACCACCGAACGCGACGAACGTCACCTGGCGCGTATGCAGCGCAAGAAGGCGATCATCGACGAGCGCATCGCCAATTCCCCTAACGAGTGCGGCCTGCTGCTGGTGCTGACCGGCAATGGCAAGGGCAAGAGCAGCTCGGCGTTCGGCATGCTCGCACGCGCCCTGGGCCACGGCATGCAGTGTGGTGTGGTGCAGTTCATCAAGGGCCGCAACAGCACCGGCGAGGAGCTGTTCTTCCGGCGCTTCCCCGAGCAGGTGCGCTACCACGTGATGGGCGAAGGCTTTACCTGGGAAACCCAGGACCGCCAGCGCGACATTGCCGCCGCTGAGGCAGCCTGGGCGGTTTCGCGCCAGCTGCTGCAGGACCCGAGCGTCCAGTTCGTGGTGCTCGACGAGCTGAACATCGCCCTCAAGCACGGCTACCTTGACCTCGATCAGGTGCTGGGCGATATCCAGGCGCGCCCCCCCATGCAGCATGTGATCGTCACCGGCCGCGCGGCCAAGCCCGAAATGGTCGAGCTGGCCGATACTGTCACCGAGATGGGTATGCTCAAGCATGCCTTCCAGGCCGGTATCCGCGCGCAGAAGGGCGTCGAACTGTGAGTCAGACGCGCCACTGCCCAGCCGTTCTGATCGCAGCACCGGCATCTGGCCAGGGCAAGACCACCGTGACTGCGGCCCTGGCCCGCCTGCACCGCAACCTGGGGCGCAAGGTCCGTGTGTTCAAATGCGGGCCTGATTTTCTTGACCCGATGATCCTCGAGCGTGCCAGTGGGGCGCCGGTGTACCAGCTCGATCTGTGGATGATCGGTGCGCAGGAAAGCCGGCGCCTGCTGTGGGAAGCGGCGGGTGAGGCCGACCTCATCCTGATCGAGGGTGTCATGGGCCTGTTCGACGGCACCCCATCCAGTGCCGACCTGGCGCGCCACTTTGGCGTGCCGGTGCTGGCCGTGATCGATGGTACGGCCATGGCCCAGACCTTTGGTGCACTGGCCCTGGGGCTGGCGCGCTACCAGGCCGACCTGCCGTTCGCTGGCGTGCTCGCCAACCGTGTCGGCAGCCTGCGCCACGCGCAGTTGCTCGAAGGTAGCCTGACCGAGGGCCTGCGCTGGTACGGCGGGCTGTCGCGCGAGCGCGGTATCGAGCTGCCCAGCCGCCACCTGGGGTTGGTTCAGGCCAGCGAGCTGAATGACCTGGACGCGCGCCTGGACGCTGCCGCCCAAGCACTGGGCAGCAGCTGCGATGCCGCATTGCCGCCGCCGGTGGCATTCGCCGCGCCGGACGTACCGACGTGCAGCGCCTCGCTGGCGGGTGTGCGCATTGGCATTGCCCGGGACGAAGCGTTTGCCTTCACCTACGGCGCCAACCTCGACCTGCTGCGCAACCTGGGCGCACAGCTGGCGTTCTTCTCGCCGCTGCACGACCGCGAGCTGCCCGCCGTGGACAGCCTGTACCTGCCGGGCGGCTACCCTGAGCTGCATCACCATGCGCTGGCCGCCAACGCACCGATGTGCGCCGCGATCCGTGCGCACCACGGCGCAGGCAAGCCGTTGCTGGCCGAGTGCGGTGGCATGCTTTACCTGCTCGATGCCCTGACCGATGTGGCCGGCGAGCGTGCCGCACTGCTTGGCCTGCTGCCCGGCGAGGCGACCATGCAGAAACGCCTGGCGGCGCTGGCCCTGCAGGCTGTGGAACTGCCCGAAGGCACCCTGCGCGGCCACACCTACCACCACTCGCTGACCAGCACCGAACTGCAGCCCATCGCCCGCGGCCAGAGCCCGAACGGCGGGCGCGGCAACGAGGCGGTCTATCGCCTTGGTCGGCTCACGGCATCCTATGTGCACTTCTATTTCCCCTCCAACCCTGAGGCGGCGGCGGCGCTGTTGCGGCCATGAGCGAGCACGCCTTCAGTGATGCCGAACGCGCGGCCGTCTACCGGGCAATCGGCGAGCGCCGCGACATGCGCCACTTCGCCGGCGGCAGCGTTGCGCCTGAAGTGCTCGGCCGCCTGCTCGCTGCCGCGCACCAGGCCCCCAGCGTTGGCCTGATGCAGCCTTGGCGTTTCATTCGCATCAGCCAGGGTGAGCTGCGCGGGCGTATCCAGGCGCTGGTGGAGCAGGAGCGGGTGCGCACGGCCCACGCCTTGGGCGAGCGCACCGACGCATTCATGAAGCTCAAGGTAGAAGGCATCAGCGACTGCGCCGAAGTGTGGGTGGCGGCGTTGATGGACAACCGCGAGCCACACATTTTCGGCCGGCGGACTTTGCCGGAAATGGACCTCGCCTCGCTCGCCTGCGCCATTCAGAACCTGTGGCTGGCGGCCCGCGCCGAAGGGCTGGGGCTGGGCTGGGTCTCGCTGTTCGACCCACAGGCACTGGCCGCACTGCTGGGGATGCCAGCCGGCGCCAAACCGGTGGCGGTGCTGTGCCTTGGGCCTGTCACCGAATTCTATCCGGCACCCATGCTGGTGATGGAAAACTGGGCCGAAGAACGGCCCTTGAGCGACATGCTGTATGAAAACCAATGGGGGGAGCGCCCATGAGCGTCGCCTTGCTGACCGTGGCCGGCGTGGCCCTGGATGCGTTGTTCGGCGAGCCGCAGCGGCGCCATCCGCTGGTGGCCTTCGGTAACCTGGCGTCGAGCCTGGAGCAGCGCCTGAATGCCGGCGGGCGCGGTTGGCGCAGCCACGGCGTGAGTGCCTGGTTCCTGGCAGTGGTGCCCTTGACCCTGGTGGCGCTGATCCTCTCCTGGCTGCCCGGCATTGGCTGGCTGGTTGACGTGCTGGCGCTGTATTGCGCGCTGGGCCTGCGCAGCCTTGGCGAGCATGTGCTGCCGGTGGCCAGTGCCTTGCGCCAGGGTGATCTGGAGGAGGCCAGGCGCCGCGTCGGTTACCTGGTCAGCCGCGAGACCCGCGAACTCGATGAGCCGGCCGTGGCCAGGGCCGCAACCGAATCGGTGCTGGAGAACGGCAGCGATGCAGTGTTCGCCGCGCTGTTCTGGTTCATCGTGGCCGGTGCGCCGGGCGTGGTCCTGTACCGCTTGAGCAATACGCTGGATGCCATGTGGGGCTACCGCAATGAACGTTTTGAACGCTTCGGGTGGTGCGCGGCGCGCATCGACGATGTACTCAACTATATTCCCGCAAGGCTGGTGGCATTGACCTACGCCTTGCTCGGCAAGACCCGCCTGGCCCTGGCCTGCTGGCGCAAGCAGGGCCCGTTGTGGGACAGCCCCAACGCCGGGCCGGTGATGGCGGCCGGTGCCGGTGCGCTGGGTGTCGAACTCGGTGGCCCGGCGGTGTATCACGGCGAGCTGCACGAGCGCCCGCGCCTGGGCGAAGGGCCGATGGCCGATGCCGGTGCCATCGAGCGCGGCTGGGCCCTGGTACAGCGTGGCGTGTGGTTGTGGTTGCTGGTGATCTGCGTGGGAGCCTACTGCAATGCTTGAACATGGCGGCCGACTGCTCAGGGCAGTACGGCAATACGGGATTGCACGGGAGGCCTGGCTCGACCTGTCCAGCGGTATTGCGCCGTGGGCTTATCCTGTGCCGGCGATCCCGGCGCACGCCTGGGCGCGACTGCCCGAGACCGAAGACGGCCTCGAAGAGGCGGCCCGCCAGTATTACGGTGTTGGCCAGTTGCTGCCGGTAGCGGGCTCGCAAGCAGCGATCCAGGCCCTGCCGCATCTGCGCCCGAGCGGTCGCGTGGGGGTGCTGTCGCCGTGTTATGCCGAGCATCCGCAGGCCTGGCAACGGGCCGGGCATCAGCTGGTCGAGCTGGATGAAAGCCAGGTCGAGGCGTATCTGGACAGCCTCGATGTGCTGGTGCTGGTCAACCCGAACAACCCGACCGGTCATCGCGTGCCCCCCAACCGCCTGCTTGCATGGCATGCCCGCTTGGCCGAGCGTGGCGGCTGGCTGGTGGTCGATGAAGCCTTCATGGACAACACGCCCGAGCACAGCGTGGTCGGTTGTGCCGACCGCCCCGGGCTGATTGTGCTGCGCTCGTTCGGCAAGTTCTTCGGCCTGGCCGGTGTGCGGCTGGGCTGCGTGGCGGCCGAACTGCCGTTGTTGCAGCGCCTGGCCGACCTGCTTGGCCCATGGACCGTCAGCGGCCCGACCCGGGTGTTGGCCCAGGCGTGTTTCGCCGACCTGGCAGCCCACCCGCTGCAGATCGAGCGCTGTGCCCACGCCAGCCAACGGCTTGCCACGCTGCTGAAAAGCACCGGCCTTGCGCCCGCGGGTGGTTGCGACCTGTTCCAGTACGTACGCTGCGAGCGCGCAGCGCACCTGCATGACTTTCTCGCCCGCCGCGGCATCCTGGTGCGCCTGTTCGAACAGCCGCCTGCCGTGCGCCTGGGCCTGCCCGCCAGCGCCGCTGAAGAGCAGCGCCTGGCCCAGGCCCTGACCGATTATCAGAAGGAAACGGCATGACCACCCTCATGGTGCAAGGCACCACCTCCGACGCCGGCAAGAGCACGCTGGTTACCGCCCTGTGCCGTTGGCTGTTGCGCCAGGGGGTGGCCGTGGTGCCGTTCAAACCGCAGAACATGGCACTCAACAGCGCGGTGACTGCCGATGGCGGTGAGATCGGTCGCGCCCAGGCGGTGCAGGCCCAGGCTTGCCGGCTGGCGCCGCACACCGACATGAACCCGGTGCTGCTCAAGCCCAACAGTGACACCGGCGCCCAGGTCATCATCCATGGCCGCGCGGTCACCAGCATGAACGCGGTGGCCTATCACGACTACAAGGCTATCGCCATGCAGGCGGTGCTGGCCTCCCATCAGCGCCTCAGTGGCGTGTATCCGGTGGTGATGGTCGAAGGTGCGGGTTCGCCTGCCGAGATCAACCTGCGTGCCGGTGACATCGCCAACATGGGTTTTGCCGAAGCGGTCGACTGCCCGGTGATTCTGGTTGCCGACATCAATCGCGGCGGCGTCTTCGCCCACCTGGTCGGTACCCTGGAACTGCTGTCGCCGACCGAGCAGGCCCGGGTCAAGGGCTTCGTCATCAACCGTTTCCGTGGCGACATCGCCCTGCTGCAGCCAGGCCTGGACTGGCTGGAGCAGCGCACGGGCAAGCCGGTGTTGGGTGTGCTGCCTTATGTCAGCGACCTGCACCTTGAGGCCGAAGACGGCATCGATGTACGCCAGGCGGCCAAGGATGAGCGCGTGCTCAAGGTGATCGTGCCGGTGCTGCCGCGCATCAGCAACCACACCGACTTCGACCCGTTGCGCCTGCACCCCCAGGTGGACCTGCAGTTCATCGGCCCTGGCCAGCCGATTCCGCCTGCCGACCTGATCATCCTGCCTGGCTCCAAAAGCGTGCGTGGCGACCTGGCGCAACTGCGCGAGCGCGGTTGGGACACCGCCATCGCCCGGCACTTGCGCTACGGCGGCAAGCTCATCGGTATCTGTGGCGGCCTGCAGATGCTGGGCCGGGAGGTGCATGATCCGCTCGGCCTCGAGGGGCCTGCCGGGTCCAGCCCGGGGCTGGGCCTGCTCGATTACGCCACGGTGCTTGAGGCCCAGAAGCAACTGCGCAACGTGGCGGGGGCTTTGAGCCTCGAACAGTCGCCCGTGACCGGTTACGAGATCCATGCCGGCGTCACCCAAGGCCCTGCGCTGCAGCGCCCCGCCGTGCAACTGGCCGATGGCCGCAGCGACGGCGCCATCAGTGCCGACGGGCAGATCCTCGCCACGTACCTGCATGGCCTGTTCGAAGGCCGCCAGTCGTGCGCAGCGCTGCTGCGCTGGGCGGGCCTGGCGCACGTGCAGCAGATCGATTATGAGGCCCTGCGCGAGCGGGATATCGAGCGCCTGGCCGACCTGGTGGAAAAGCACCTGGACACCGCGCAGCTGCGAAAACTTTGTGGGGTCGCCTGACATGCGCAACCTGATCCTCGGTGGTGCCCGTTCGGGCAAGAGCCGCCTGGCCGAGCAGTTGGCAGCCGACAGCGGCCTGCCGGTAACCTATATCGCCACCAGCGAACCCCTGGATGGCGAAATGAACGAACGGGTACGCCTGCACCGCCAGCGCCGGCCAAGCGATTGGGCACTGATCGAAGAGCCGCTCGCCCTGGCAGCCGTGCTGCGCGCCGAAGCTGCCGAAGGGCGCTGCCTGCTGGTGGACTGCCTGACCCTGTGGCTGACCAACCTGCTGATGCTCGATGACGATCAGCGCCTGGCTCAAGAGCGCGATGCACTGCTCGACTGCCTGGTGCAATTGCCCGGCGTGATCATTCTGGTCAGCAATGAAACCGGCCTGGGCGTAGTGCCCATGGGCGAGCTGACCCGGCGCTATGTCGACCAGGCCGGCTGGCTGCACCAGGCCGTCGCCGAACGTTGCCAGCGCGTGGTACTCACCGTCGCCGGCCTGCCCCTGATGCTCAAAGGACCTGCTCTATGAACCCGACCTGGTGGCGTGACGCCTGCCAACCTCTCGACACCGCCGCCATGGATCAGGCCCGCGCCCGTCAGCAGCAGCTGACCAAACCTGCCGGGTCGCTCGGCCAGCTGGAAGCCCTGGCAGTGCACCTGGCCGGGCTGCAGGGGGTTGAGCGGCCGAACCTGGATCAGGTCGCCATCACTATTTTTGCCGGTGACCATGGCGTGGTCGAGGAGGGCATTTCGGCCTATCCGCAGGCGGTGACCGGGCAGATGTTGCGCAACTTCGTCGGCGGCGGCGCGGCGATCAGCGTGCTGGCCCGCCAACTGCAGGCAAGCCTGGAAGTGGTCGACCTCGGCACCATCGACCCGCATCTGGAATTGCCGGGTGTCCGCCACCTGCGCCTGGGGGGCGGTACCGCCAACTTCGCCCGCCAGCCGGCGATGACCGAGGTGCAGCTGCGCTCAGCCCTGCAAGCCGGCCGTGACAGCGTCCTGCGCGCTGCCCAGAGCGGCGCGCAGTTGTTCATCGGTGGCGAGATGGGCATCGGCAATACCACCGCTGCTGCGGCGCTGGCCAGCACCCTGCTGGGCTGCCCGGCGCGCGAACTGAGTGGCCCGGGCACTGGCCTGGACACCGCAGGCGTACGCCACAAGGCTGAAGTGATCGAGCGGGCCCTGGTGCTGCACGGTCTGCGTGCCGACGACCCGCTGCAGGCGCTGGCCTGTGTGGGTGGTTTTGAGATCGCCGCCCTGGCCGGCGCGTACCTGGCCTGTGCACAGCAGGGCATTGCGGTGCTGGTGGACGGTTTCATCTGCAGCGTCGCCGCGCTGGTAGCCGTGCGCCTCAACCCGCAATGCCGGGCTTGGTTGCTGTTTGCCCACCAAGGTGCCGAACCAGGGCACAAGGCGTTGCTCGATGCCTTGCAGGCCGAGCCGCTGCTGGCCCTGGGCCTGCGCCTGGGCGAGGGCAGCGGTGCAGCGCTGGCGGTGCCACTGTTGCGCCTGGCCTGCGTGCTGCACGGGCAGATGGCGACCTTTGCCGAAGCAGCCGTGGCGGACCGCCCGGCATGATCCTCGACCTGCTGCGCCACGGTGAAACCGAGCAGGGTGGCGGCTTGCGCGGCAGCCTGGACGATGCCCTCACCGAGCTGGGCTGGGCGCAGATGCGCAGTGCCGTGGGTGAGTGCGCCCCTTGGGACGTATTGGTCAGCTCACCCTTGCAGCGCTGTGCGCGGTTTGCCGATGAGCTGGGTGAACGGCTGGGTTTGACGGTGCAGCGCGAGGCCGATCTGCAAGAGTTGCATTTTGGTGAGTGGGAAGGGCGCAGCGCCTTGCAGATCATGCAGACGCAAGCGGATGAGCTCGGGCGTTTCTGGGCCGATCCTTACAGCTACACGCCGCCCGGCGGTGAGGCCGTCAGTGCCTTCGCAGAGCGGGTGCTGGGTGCTGTCGCCCGCTTGCACCAGCAGCATGCCGGCAAGCGGGTGTTACTGGTCACCCACGGTGGCGTCATGCGCCTGCTGCTGGCGCGCGCGCGCGGTTTGCCCAAGGAGCAGTTGCTGCAGGTGGAGGTGGGCCACGGCGCGCTTGTACGTCTGAGCCTGGGCGAAGACGGCCAACTGGCCGAGGTGCACTGAGATGCTGCCTTTATGGATTGCCCTGCAGTTTCTCAGCAGCCTGCCGGTAAGCTTGCCCGGTATGCCCGAACCACGTGAGGTGGGGCGCTCGCTGCTGTGCTATCCGCTGGTCGGTTTGCTGTTCGGTCTGCTGCTGTGGCTTGCCAGCCATCTGTTGCAAGGCGCGCCGGCGCCTTTGCACGCGGCGTTGCTGTTGACGCTGTGGGTATTGCTCAGCGGTGCGCTGCACCTGGACGGCCTGGCAGACAGTGCTGACGCGTGGCTGGGTGGGTTCGGCGATCGCGAGCGCACGCTCAAGATCATGAAGGATCCGCGCAGCGGGCCGATTGCCGTGGTCACCCTGGTGCTGGTGTTGTTGCTGAAGTTCTGTGCGCTTTGGGTACTTGTCGAGCGCGGCGCGGGTGCGCTGCTGGTGCTGGCACCTGTGATCGGGCGGGCAGCGATGCTGGGGCTGTTCCTGCGCACGCCGTACGTGCGCCCAGGCGGGCTTGGGCAGGCGCTGGCCGAGCACCTGCCGCGCCAGGCTGCTGGCTGGGTGCTGCTGGGCAGTCTGCTGCTGTGCCTGGTGCTGGGCGGCTGGAGCGCGATCTGGCCGATGGCGCTGGCGCTTGGCGTGTTCTGGTGGTTGCGACGATTGGTGTGTCAGCGGTTAGGCGGGACAACCGGCGATACTGCCGGGGCGATGCTGGAGTTGCTGGAGCTCACCGTGGTGTTGGGGCTGGCGTTAGCGACTTGAGTGGCTGGTTGGCACAATTGAAACTTCTTGCAACATCCATAGTGCGGGTATATACACGTAATCATGTTGACCAGTGAATGCATCTGCACCCACCTGCGTCGTGCCGCCCGTGGGGTGAGCCGGCATTACGACGAAGCCCTCGAAGGTTTCGGCATCAATGTCGCCCAATTTTCCCTCTTGCGCCATCTGCAGCGGCTCGACCGGCCGAGTATCACCACCCTGGCTGAAGCCATGGGCCTGGAGCGCAGCACCCTGGGCCGCAACGTGCGAGTGTTGGAGGCCGAAGGCTTGGTGGCCTTGGCCGACGGTGACGACCAGCGCAACCGCGTGGTGTTATTGACTGCGGCGGGTGCTGAGCGCTTGCAAGCGGCATATCCTGCCTGGGAACACGCGCAGCGGCTGCTGGTGGAGCAACTGGGCGAAGGGCAGCGTGACGAATTGGTGCGTTTGCTGGGCCAACTGGCCTGATTCATACGATCATAAGCGGGTATATACCCGCATAACCTTGCGATGTGCTGGAGATAACGACAATGACTTCGGTTTGGCGAACCAGCGGGTGGGTACTGGCGGGGGCGGCGTTGATCTTGGCGTTGTCCCTTGGTGTCCGGCACGGCTTCGGCTTGTTCCTGGCGCCGATGAGCGCCGATTTTGGTTGGGGCCGTGAGGTTTTCGCGTTCGCCATCGCCCTGCAGAACCTGATCTGGGGCTTGGCGCAGCCGTTTGCCGGCGCGTTGGCCGACCGCTTGGGCGCGGCGCGGGTGGTCATCATCGGCGGCATTTTGTATGCCGCCGGTTTGCTGCTGATGAGTACGGCCGACTCGGCCTGGTCGCTGTCACTCAGTGCCGGTCTGCTGATTGGTATCGGCCTGTCCGGCACCTCGTTCTCGGTCATTCTGGGCGTGGTTGGCCGGGCGGTACCGGCTGAAAAACGCAGCATGGCCATGGGCATTGCCAGCGCAGCAGGCTCGTTCGGCCAGTTTGCCATGTTGCCCGGCACGCTGGGCCTCATCGAGTGGCTTGGCTGGTCGGCAGCGCTGCTGGTGCTCGGCCTGCTGGTGGCATTGATCGTGCCCTTTGTCGCGCTGCTGCGTGACCGCCCATTGCCTGCCTACGGTGGCGAACAGACGCTTGGCCAGGCGTTGCATGAAGCCTGCTCGCACTCGGGTTTCTGGCTGCTGGCGCTGGGCTTTTTCGTCTGCGGCTTCCAGGTGGTGTTCATCGGCGTGCACTTGCCGGCCTATCTGGTCGACCAGCACCTGGCGGCAACCACCGGTACCACCGTGCTGGCGCTGGTCGGGCTGTTCAACATCGTAGGTACCTATACGGCGGGCTGGCTGGGTGGGCGCATCTCCAAGCCGCGCCTGCTCACGGCGCTGTACCTGTTGCGCGCGGTGGTGATCGTGCTGTTCCTCTGGGCACCGGTGACCCAGTTCAGCGCCTATCTGTTCGGCATTGCCATGGGCTTGCTGTGGCTATCGACCGTACCGTTGACCAACGGCACCGTGGCTACTGTGTTCGGTGTGCGTAACCTGTCGATGCTGGGTGGCATCGTCTTCCTGTTCCATCAGTTGGGTGCCTTCCTCGGCGGCTGGCTGGGCGGTGTGGTGTATGACCGTACCGGCAACTACGACCTGGTCTGGCAGATCTCGATTCTGCTCAGTCTGCTGGCAGCGGCGCTCAACTGGCCGGTGAGTGAACGCCCGGTCGCCCGTCTGCAGGCTCAGGCGGCATGAACCGCTACCTGGCTTGCGGGTTGCTGGCCCTGGGGGCCGCACTGGTGCTGGTGCTGGCGTGGTGGGGCTGGCATCGGGGCGGCATGGCCCTCATGCAACTGGGCATGGGCGTTTGTTAAGCGCTACTCTGCAAGTTCGAGGATCGTTTTGCAGGGGAGTCTTTTGATGCGTGCATATGGGTTGATGATGCCGTTGCTGGCTATGTTCGCTGCCGGGTCTGCCTGGGCGGCGGATTGCCCGGCATTGCTGCAGGGCAGCCTGCCGGAGTTGCGTGGCAAGGGTCAGGTCGACCTTTGCCAGCGTTTTGGCGGCAAGCCGTTGGTGGTGATCAACACGGCCAGTTATTGCGGGTTTGCGCCGCAGTTCGAGGGGCTCGAGAGTACCTACAAGGAGTACAACGAGCAGGGGTTGGAAATGCTCGGCGTGCCGTCCAACGATTTCAAGCAGGAAGATGCTGACAGCGAGAAGACGGCCAAGGTCTGTTATGCCAATTATGGCGTGACGTTCACCATGACCAAGACCCAGTCGGTACGGGGCAAAGATGCGATCCCGCTGTTCGTGGGGCTGGCGGAGCAAAGCAGTGCTCCGAAGTGGAATTTCTACAAGTACGTGGTTGATCGCAAGGGCAAGGTGATTGCCAACTTCTCCAGCCTGACCAAGCCGGATGATCCTGAGTTCAAGGCGGCGATCGAAAAGGCGATTGCATCGCAGCCATAACCCCGCGCTCTTGTTTTTGCTGTCCTTGTGATTTGCAGCCATGGCCGGCAAGCCAGCTCCCACAGGTACCGCGCCGGCCTCAAGAGCTGCGCTGTTGTGGGAGGTGGCTTGCCGGCGATGGGCTGCGTAGCAGCCCTGATAAAGCTAACTGACTGGCATCAGCCACAAGGGCGGCGTTCACACAGCCGTACGTATCAGAAGCGGTAGGTGAGGGAGGCACCCACACCGTGAGCGCTGTTCTCGTACTTGGCCTGGTAGCTGCCTTTGCTGGCGCTGACCTGGTTGACCTTGGTGTCTTCCTCCCACAGGTAGGAGTAGGCAACATCGATGGTCATGTCGTCGTTCGGGCTCCAGCCCGCACCCAGGCTGAACACCTTGCGGTCGCCGGTCGGGATGCGCGGTGAACGGTCGTGGTTGTTGGTTGGCGACTGGTCGACGGTAAAGCCGGTGCGCAGCACCCACTCCTTGTTCACCTTGTAGGACGCGCCAATGGCGTGGGCCCAGGTGTCATGCCAGTTCTGCTCTTCGCTGATGGTCTCGAACGCCGAACCTGCCAGCGGTGCCGGAACATCGTTCTGTACGGTGATGTCTTCCAGGCGGCTCCAGCGGGTCCAGGTGCTGCCCGCGTAGAGGGTCCATTGGTCGTCGAGCTCATGGGTGACCGAAAGGTCGACCGATTCCGGTGTCTTGATCTTCAGGCTGGCGTCGAACTTGTCGCCGTTGAAGGGGCCGATCAGTGATGTGCTGACACGGGTCTTGCCTTCGAGCTTGTAGTCGACCATGGAGTGGTAGGTCAGGCCTACGCGGGTGCGGTCGGTGGCCTGCACCAGGATACCGATGTTGTAACCGATGGCGGTATCGTCGCCCTTGATCTTCACTTCACCGTCGTTGCTGCCCGGGGTGAACGGGTTGATCAGGCTCGAGCCCAGTTCGCCCTTGATGCGGTTGATGGTCGGGCCGAAGCCGATCGAAACTTTATCGTTGAAGGCGTAGCTGACGGTGGGCTGGAAGGTGATGACTTCGACGTGGCTCTTTTTACCCCAATAGCGCGCGGCATCGTCGCTACCGTAGTCGGTTACCAGGCCAAACGGTACGTAAACGCCGAAACCGACGCTCCAGTGATCATCGATAGGTTTGACGTAGTAACCCATCGGCACGCCGACCACAGGCACCATGTCACCATCGGTTTCCCCCCCGAGGTTGCTTCCAGGGCCCGAGATATCGGTTTTGGCGATGACGGCTGCGCCGCCCACGGTGAATTGTTCGCGCTTGAGGCGTGACATGCCTGCCGGGTTGCCAAACACGGTACTGGCATCTTCGGCAGAAGAAGAACGTCCCGCGAAACCTGTCCCCATGCTGCTGATGCTCTGTTCGTTGAGGGCGAAGCCGGCAGCGAACAGATGGCTGGAAGCGAAAGCCACGGCCAAGCCGAGGGAGGTTTTGAGCATTACTTTTTTCATTATTAGAAACTCCTTGGGATCTCCGGGGCGAAAAGCTACCAACAATTCACGCGCCGCGCCATAGCCTGTATCGCAGGAGATAGAGCGGTTTTGTAGGACAATCCGACCAAAATTCCATTTTTTCCGGCAATGCTGTAGGACGTTTCTTAAGATGCCTGTGGCAATTTCTGAGCAATACACAGATGCCAGGCCTGGGTGAAGTCGCGCAGACGACCTTGGGGGTGAAAAATCTGGCGCCAGATTCGCGCCTGGCCTAGCAGGTCGTCAACGGCAGGCAGGGGCGTTGCTTGTGCTTCGATGAGCATCCAGGCAATGGCGGTGGAGTAGCGCAGGTTGACTGCCAGTTCCAGGTGCGGGCCGCCCAGGAAGGCATGCTGGCTCGCCAGGCCGCGAACCAGGCTGGCCAGCTCAGGGTCACGGGCGAGAAAATCGTCCCAGACCGCCCGATGGCGATGCTCGCCAATACGGTACAGGCCGTGGCCGCGGCGATCATGCAACGCCGAACCGAGTGCCGACTGGCTGGCCGCGATGCCCAGCAAAAGGGCTTCGGCACTGGCGCAATGACGATTGAGGTAGACCAAGGTTGGTCGAATCACATACTGACACAATTCATTCGCCGCAATACCCATGATGCCCTCGAGCAGTAAGGGGCCGACGGGCGTGGGAGCTTGGCAGCTGGTGAGTGATCAGGCCCGCCGGAAGCGGCAAGGACCGCTCGAGTTGAAGTGTAGTGTGATAATCGTGGTGTAAAGGGCTGTTTTTAAATCGATTGCTGCCTGACGTTCGGCGCTATATGCCCTGCGGCAATTAGGCCAAGAACGATCAGGTAGCTTACCGTTTACTGCATTCAACAGCTGAATGCTACGGTATTCGCCGCTCACGCAGTGAGCGACTGGCGCGTCCGGGCAATGACGGCCTGCAGCGGTTCCGAGCGGCTGTACTGTTCTGGGTACAGGCGTTCGGTGTGGCAGGCAACGCCGTGCTCGTCCACCAGGGTGAAGCTGAAGTTGCCCTTGCGTGGGGCAGTGATAAGGCACTTCAACGGCGAGAAGGCCTGGGAAAGGGTGCCAATGGCAGCCTGAATTTGATGATGAGTTTGCATATTGTTGGATGTTCCTGCTTTAAACACGGGGATTATGATCCGTGCATGATAGAAACGTTCCAGTGACGCCTTTATTAAGGGACGAACGAACCTGACTGGAACAGGGCAGCCAGAGGGGGCGCAATCATAAGGTGGGCGCTTGGGCTGACTGGTAGGTACTTCAGAGGGCAGGCAGCATGCCGGGGCCAAGGTTCTAGGCCATCGGTATGGAATCCTGATCAATCTGTCACGTGATTCGTGCTGAACAGCGCAAGGCTGGTGAGTGAATCATCGAAAGGGCCGGTCCTGGTTTCAGCAGTGTTGCTCTTGGGGGGAGCAGGCCTGCAAGGACGTTTCTGGCCAGAATTGACTTTCAGCTTGGTACTAACGAGGGGCACCTTACCGGAAGCTGAGGTGCTTTGCAAGCTTTGTCACAGGTCTTAAGGTAAGCCGAGCAGTATGGCGTTTCTTTTGCGTTGTGTGAAGAGGGGGCAAATGGCGCACAACCGGCTGGATGTACCAAGTTCGTGCATTCAAATGCAGGTTTTCGGTGCACTTGTTCACATTCGAGGCGTGACTTGTAACAGCTCGACAACACCCCCCGCCAAGCCTGCCAATGCCTTGACTGCTACCTTAAGTCAATGAAAAAAAACACTATTTTTAGCTGGTGAAAAAATCGTCAGTTTGACTGAAAGCCCCGTTTCACGCGGGTTTGCGGGGTGGTTTGGGGGGTTGTCCACCGAGTTATCCACAGGAACTGTGGATTGTCCCGAGCGCTTGCTCTAGGACGGGAGTGCCAGCAAATTACAGAACTGTCCGACAATCATCAGGCAGCTGCAGATCCGCCGGCCATCCACTTGGAAACGTCAAGAAAAGATCATCGAATTTTTTTTCCGGGCGCAGAAAATCCTCAGGTCACGATATGAAAAAAAGGGTAGAGTGGCGCGCCTTTCGAATTGCCTTCTCTGTTTGTCATGAAATTTCGCGGTAAATCCCCCACCGAACCCGCTGTCACTTCATCAGCCCCTTCGTCCAAACGCTTTTCACTGAAAGTGGCCCTATGGCTGCTGGACAACCCGCGCCTGGGCGAAAAGCCGCAGGTCAAGCACTTGGCCGGACGCCTGCTCAAACAGCCGGCTCGCGAGGGCGTGGTAGTGGCCCAGAGCCGGTTGGGGCAGATGCTCTGCCGCGACTGCGGCAATTCCCGTGACAGGCGCATCGGTCATGAACTGCTGCGCCAGGCGGCGCGGGCCGGCGACCGCCTTGCGCAACTGGAGTACGCGCGGCTCTGCCAGGCCAGTGAGCCGGGGCAGGCGCAGGAACAAACGGACTGTTAAGCTGCATCTCATTTGCGACAGACTTGTTCGGGGTAAGCATGGCAGTGGATCTGACCAGCATTGTGCTGGGCTTGGTGGCAGGCGCCTTGCCTTGCCTGGTTTGGGTCATGCAGATGCAGCGCCGTCAGGCTGCCCGCCAAAGCGAGCGGGCCTTGCTCGAAGAACGCCTCAATGGCGCCCTGCTGGCCCAGGCCGGCCTGCAGGCGCAACTGGATGCCAGCCGGGACGAGGTCAGTGACCTCAGCGAAGCCAACACGCTCAAACAGGCCCAACTGGCCGCCCAGGGCCGCGAACTCGAGCTGCTGCAGATTGACCGCGACAATGCCCGAGACGCTGCCCACGCCTGGCACCTCGAACGCGTCAACCGGGAAGCCGAACAGCGTCGCCTGGAGGCCCAGGCAGCACGCCTGGAAGCTGAGCTGCGTGAGCAGCAGGACAGCCATCAGCAGCGCCTTGAAGACCTGCAGGAAGCCCGCGATACCCTGCGTGCGCAGTTCGCCGACCTGGCCACGAAAATCTTCGACGAACGCGAGCAGCGTTTCGCACAGACCAGCCAGCAGCACTTGGGCCAGTTGCTCGACCCGCTCAAGGAGCGCATCCAGGCCTTCGAAAAGCGTGTCGAGGAGAGCTACCAGCAGGAAGCCCGTGAGCGTTTTTCCCTGGGCAAGGAACTGGAACGCCTGCAGCAACTCAACCTGCGCCTGTCCGACGAAGCCACCAACCTTACCCAGGCGCTCAAGGGCCAGAAAACCCAGGGCAACTGGGGTGAGTTGATTCTCGAGCGTGTGCTCGAGCATGCCGGGCTGGAAAAGGGCCGCGAGTACCAGACCCAGGTCAGCCTCAAGAGTGCCGATGGTGAGCGCTTCCAGCCAGACGTACTGATCATGCTGCCGGGTGACAGGCAGGTGGTGGTCGATGCCAAGGTCAGCCTCACTGCCTACCAGCAGTTTGTCAGCAACAATGATGAAAGCGCGCTCAAACAGCACGTACAGTCGCTGCGCAGCCACGTCAAAGGCCTGTCGAGCAAGGACTACAACCGCCTGGAAGGCTTGCACAGCCTGGATTTCGTGCTGTTGTTCGTGCCCATCGAGGCCGCGTTCTCGGCTGCCCTGCAGGCCGAGCCGAACCTGTTCCAGGAGGCCTTCGACCGGCAGATCGTGATCGTCAGCCCGACCACTTTGCTCGCCACCCTGAGGGTCATCGACAGCCTGTGGAAGCAAGAACGCCAGGGGCAGAACGCGCGTGAGATCGCCGAACGGGCCGGTTGGCTGTATGACAAGTTCGTGCTGTTCATCCAGGACCTGGACGAGCTGGGCAATCGCCTGCAGCAGGTCGACAAGGCCTATGCCGCTGCGCGCAACAAACTCTGTGAAGGGCGTGGCAACCTGGTCAGCCGCAGTGAGCAGCTCAAGCTGCTCGGCGCCCGTGCCAGCAAGAGCCTGCCGGCCGACTTGCTGGAGCGGGCACTGACGGATGAAACGGTGCCGGACGAGGCGGTTACTGAACCAGGCTCAGATGGCGATTGAGCAGTGCGCGCAAGGCCGCCGGCTTGACCGGCTTGGCCAGGTAATCGAGGCCTGCGGCATGCACCGTGGCCAAGGTTTCCTTGCTGCCGTCGGCGCTGATCACCACCCCAGGCACCGGCTCGCCCAAGCGGGCGCGTAGCCAGCCCATCAGCCCGGTTCCGGTTTCGCCGTCATCCAGGTGATAGTCCACCAGCGCCAGGTGCGGGCGCATGCCCTGCGCCAGCAACGCCTCGCAGTCGGCGCGGTTGCGCGCTGTCCACACCTGGCAGCCCCAGCGGCTGAGCAGGCTGTTCATGCCGATCAGGATGCTGTCTTCGTTGTCGATGCACAGCACTTGCAGCCCGGCCAGCGGCTGGCTGGCTTGCTCCACCGGTGCGCTCGGCGCGGCTACGGCCTGGCGGGCGATCGGTACGTTGACGCGGAACACGGTGCCTTTGCCCGGCCATGAGCGCACCTGCAGCGTGTGGCCGAGCACCCGGCACAGGCCATCGGCAATCGCCAGGCCCAGCCCCAGGCCCTTTTCGGCGCGGGTCTGGTGGCTGTCCAGGCGCTTGAATTCCTGGAAGATCACCTGCAGCTTGTCGTCGGCGATGCCCGGGCCGCGGTCCCACACCTCCAGCCACAGCCGTTCGCCCTGGCGCCGGGCGCCCAGCAGGATCGGGCTCTTGCCGTAGCGCAGGGCGTTGGTAAGGAAGTTCTGCAGTACCCGGCGTAGCAGCCTCATGTCACTGTCGATCCGCAGGCGGCTACCGCGCAAGCGGAACTCCAGCCCCTTCTCGGCGGCCAGGACCTTGAACTCCGCACCCAGCGTATCGAACAGCTCATTCAGGGCAAACGGCTTGATGTCGGGGGTGATCTTGCCGTTTTCCAGGCGCGAGATATCCAGCAGGTCGCTGATCAGCTCTTCGGCCGAACGCAGCGAGCTGTCCATGTGCTGCACCAACTGTTGGGCCTCGTCGTTCATGCCCCCGGCCTGCTGCGACAAGGCGGCGGAGAACAGCCGCGCGG
This sequence comes from Pseudomonas sp. p106, assembly GCF_003936645.1. Taxonomy (NCBI): domain Bacteria; kingdom Pseudomonadati; phylum Pseudomonadota; class Gammaproteobacteria; order Pseudomonadales; family Pseudomonadaceae; genus Pseudomonas; species Pseudomonas sp. p106. Next base: position 19,983 of record NZ_RHQR01000027.1, on the reverse strand, counting down.
CGTTGAGCGGTTGCATCAGGTCATGGCTGACCGCCGCCAGGAAGCGGGTCTTGGACTTGCTGACCGCTTCGGCCTGGCTTTTGGCCTCCGACAGGGCCTGGTTGAGTTGCGACAGCTCGTGGGTGCGTTCGGCCACCCGCTGTTCAAGGCGCTCGTTGGCATCGCGCAACGCCTGTTCGGCCTCGCGGAACGGGGTGATGTCGGTGAAGCTCATCACAAAGCCGCCCCCGGGCATAGGGTTGCCGATCAGTTCGATCACCCGGCCATTGGGGAACAGCCGCTCGGACGAATGCGCACGGCCTTGGCGCATCCAGTGCAGGCGCCGCGCCACATGCACCTGTGCCTCGCCCGGGCCGCACAGGCCGCGTTCGGCGTTGTAACGGATGATGTCGGCGATCGGCCGGCCGACGCTGATCAAGCCGTCGGGGTAGTTGAACAGCTCCAGGTAGCGGCGGTTCCAGGCCACCAGGTGCAGGTTCTGGTCGACCACACTGATGCCCTGGTTGATGTTCTCGATGGCGCCTTGCAGCAGCGCGCGGTTGAACTGCAGCACTTCGCTGGCTTCGTCGGCGATCCGCACCACGTCTTCAAGCTGCATGTCGCGGCCTTCGATGGCCGCCTTGACCACGGCGCGGGTCGAGGAGCTGCCGAGCACCCCGGCGAGCAGGCGCTCGGTGTGTTCGATCCAGTCGCCGTCAGCGTTCTGGTTGGGGTTGAAGCCTTTGCCCTGGCGATAGGCAAAGCGGATGAAGCTTTGCCGCGCACGTTCCTCACCGACAAAGCGCGAGGCCAGCGTCAGCAGGTCATCGATCTGCACCGCCAGCAGCGGTTTGCCGTTGGGGCGGGCACTGGTCTGCTGGCCGATGAAGCGCCCGGCCTGCCAGTGCTCCGAGACGCGCGTGCGTGACAGCATCGAGACCCAGGCGAACAAGGTGAAGTTGCCCGCCAGTGACAGCACCACGCCCTGGGTGAGCGGCGTGATCGGCAGGCCCAGCGGGTTGCCGTGCAGCCACGCCAGGCCCGGGAACAGCTGCAGCGACCAGCCCAGGCTGTGGGCGGCGATCGGCAGCACCAGGGTGTAGAACCACAGGAAGATACCCGCAGCGAGGCCGGCGAACACGCCACGGCGGTTGGCTTGCTTCCAGTACAGCGCACCGAGCATGGCCGGGGTGAGTTGGGTCACCGCGGCGAAAGCAATCTGGCCGATGGTTGCAAGGCTTGCGGTAGAGCCAAGCAGGCGATAGCTGACATAGGCCAGCAGCAGGATGACCACGATGGTCACCCGGCGCACCGACAGCATCCAGTGGCGGAACACCTCGAAAGGCCGCTCTGCGTTATTGCGGCGCAACAGCCACGGCAGCAGCATGTCGTTGGAGACCATGGTCGACAACGCCACGGCCTCGACGATGACCATGCCGGTGGCGGCCGAGGCACCGCCGATGAAGGCCAGCAAGGCCAGGCTCGGGTGCGCTTCGGCCAGCGGCAGGCTGATCACGAAGGAATCGGAAATCACCGTGCCTGGCAGCAGCATTTGCCCGGCCAAGGCAATGGGCACCACGAACAGTGCGGCCAGGGCCAGGTACATCGGGAACACCCAGCGCGCCAGGCGCATGTCCTGCGGCTCGATGTTTTCCACCACGGTCACGTGGAACTGCCGGGGCAGGCAGATGATCGCCATCATCGCCACGGCGGTCTGCACGACCATCGATGGCCAGTTGATCGTCTCCTGCCAGTAGCTGTCCAGCAGCACCGACTGGCGAGCCTGGGTGAACAGGTCGTCAAACCCGTCGTACAGGTTGAACACCACGAACACGCCGACGGCGAGAAAGGCCAGCAGCTTGATCAGCGACTCGAACGCGATGGCCAGGACCATGCCGCGGTGGTGTTCGGTCACGTCGAGGCTGCGCGTGCCAAAAACGATGGCGAACAGCGCCAGTACCAGCGACACCACCAGCGCGGTGTCCTGCACACGGGTGCCGGTGGCGTCGGCATTCGCGCCGATCAGCAGGTTGACACCGAGCACGATGCCTTTGAGCTGCAAGGCGATGTAGGGCAGCACCCCGACCAGGCAGATCAGCGCCACCACCACGGCCAGGGTCTGCGACTTGCCGTAGCGCGCAGCGATGAAGTCGGCGATCGAGGTGATGTTCTGCTGCTTGCTGATCAGCACCATCTTCTGCAGCACCCAGGGTGCGAAGATCAGCAGCAGGATCGGGCCCAGGTAGATCGGCAGGAACGCCCAAAGCTGCTCGGCCGCCTGGCCGACCGCACCGAAGAAAGTCCAGCTGGTGCAGTACACCGCCAGGGACAGGCTGTACACCCAGGCGCGCAGCCGCGGCGGCAATGGTGTGCTGCGGCGGTCGCCGTAGAAGGCGATGGCGAACATGACGGCCATGTAGGCCAGGGCGACCAGGGCGATCAGCCCGCTGGACAACGACATGAAGACTCCGGAGCAAAAAAAGTAACGCGGTCCCGATCAGTCAGTCTGGCACGCAGGCACAGGTTCGTCAGCGCCGACGATGGTCGCAGTGGCGTGTCGTCGCAGGGCCGGGCACATCAGCCTGTGCCGGTGCCCGGCAATGCCCGCCATCGCCTCAGGAAATGTCGATCTGGTAGCGGAAGCCTTCTGCTGCTGCCTGGGACACGCGGTACTCCAGCGGGTTGCGGTCGTAACCCAGGGCCGTGCGCTGGATTATCACCACCGGCGCACCTTCCTCGATTGCCAGGTGGCGGGCACTGGCGGCATCGGCCGTACCGACTGTCAGTGTTTCCTTGGCCGAGGCTACGCACTGGCCACAGTGGGACTCGTAGAAAGGGTAGAGCAGGTCGCCGAAGGCCTCTGCATCAATATCCAGCAGGGCCATGAAACGCGCAGCCGGTAGCCAGATCTGCTCATGAAACAGCGGGCGGCCATCTACCAGGCGCAGGCGCTCGAGCCATATGACCTGTTCTGCGTCGTCCAGCCCGAGGGCTGCGCTGACTTCAGCCGGCGGCTCGCGCAACTGCTTGTCCAGTATGCGGCTGATCGGCACCAGGCGCTGGCCGGTCGAATCCACCTGTCGGAAAAACCGAAACAGTGAACCCTCGAAGTCAGGGCGCCGCACGAAGGTGCCGCGGCCCTGGCTGCGCAACAGCAGGCCTTCATTGACCAAGGTGTCGACCGCCTTGCGCACAGTGCCGATGGCGACACCGTAGAGGCGGGTCAGCTCCGTTTCAGTAGGGATCGGTGCCCCGGGTAGCCACTGCCCGGCGGCGATCCTGGCGAGGATTTCTTCCCGTACTTGCTGATAAAGCGGTAGGCGCGGGTCTTGTCCGAGTATCCCGTTACTCATTGTGCGAAGGGTCCATGGCTGACGAGTTGGCGCTACTTTACCACCCGGGGCTCGATTGACAGAGTCGGTCGACTGAAGATATGGTCATATATTCATATATATGACTGCATGTTTGTATAAAAACACAGCGCTTCAGCTGCCATAACAATCGACCAGGGTTCGCTTCATGACCAACCCCTATCTGCCCGCCATCACCGGCGTCGATACCCATGCCCATATCTTTCGCCAAGACCTGCCGATGGTGGCCAACCGTCGCTACAGCCCGGACTACGATGCGCTGATCGAGCAGTACCTTGCTCACCTGGATCAGCATGGCCTGTCCCATGGCGTACTGATCCAGCCCAGTTTCCTGGGCACCGACAACAGCTTCATGGTCCAGGCCCTGCGCCGCTTTCCAGAGCGCCTGCGCGCTGTGGCGGTCGTCGATGCGACGGTCAGCGATCAGCAGCTGGATGCGCTGGCTGACGTTGGCGTGGTCGGCATCCGCCTGAACCTGATCGGCAAGCACCTGGCAGACTATGCCGGTTCCGAGTGGACCGCATTGTTCAAACGCCTGGCTGCGCGCGGCTGGCAGGTGGAAATCCAGCGTGGTTTCGATGACCTGGCATTGATCGTGCCGGCGATCCTCGCCTGTGGCGTGGATGTGGTGGTCGATCATTTTGGTCTGCCTGGCGAAGGGATCGACCCGCGAAAGGACAGCCACCGCACTTTCCTCCACCTGCTCAGCGAACCGAAGCTGTGGCTGAAGCTGTCTGCCGGGTATCGCAGCCAGACCGATCTGGCCAAAGCGCAGGTACTTCTGGCGCAGATACGGCAAGCGGCGGGTGGCCTGGAGCGCTTGCTGTGGGGTAGCGACTGGCCCAATACCCAGTTCGAACGCCAGACCAGCTACGCCGATCAGTATGCCTTCTTCGAAGCGCTGCTCCCCGATGCGGGCGAGCGTGCCCAGGTGCTGAGACTCAACCCGGCGAAGCTGTTCGGCTTCGACCGTTCGCGCTGATACTTACACAATAACAACAGGACACTTTCAACATGATGAGCATGCTCGTCGTCGCGGCCATCGTCGTCGCCGTGGCCCTCGGTTACAAGACCAAGATCAACATCGGCCTTTTCGCCATCGCCTTTGCCTATCTGATCGGCTGTTTCGGTATGGGCCTGAGCCCTTCGGAGGTCATCGGCCTGTGGCCGCTCAAGATCTTCTTCGTGATCTTCTCGGTCTGCCTGTTCTACAGCTTCGCCACGGTCAATGGCACCTTGGAGAAGCTGGCCGAGCACCTTATCTACCGCTGCCGGGCAGTGCCGCAGTTGCTGCCGTTCGCCGTGTTCTTCGCCGCCACCGTGATCGCCGCGATGGGGGCGGGGTACTACACCGTGCTGGCGTTCATGGCGCCGATTACCCTGCTGCTGTGCGAGCGTACCCGCATGAGCCTGATCGTCGGCGGCATGGCCGTGAACTATGGCGCGCTCAGCGGGGCCAACTTCATGTCCAGCCAGAGCGGCATCATCTTCCGCGGGCTGATGACCAATGCCGGCGTGAGCGACAACCAGGCTTTCATCAACGCGGCCGGTATCTTCGTCAGCACCTTGGTCATCCCATTGCTGGTGATCGGGGTATTCGTCTTCCTCACCGGCCATGGCCGCGCGTTGAAGGCGTCTGCCATTGCTGTCGAGGCGCCAGCGGCGCTCAACAGCCAGCAGCGAACCACGTTGTGGTTGACCCTGGCGATGATGCTGATGGTGCTGGCTGCGCCGGTGGCCAGCATCGCCCTGCCGGGCAATGCCACGGTAGCCTTCATCAACGCCAAGGTGGATATCGGCCTGATCGCCAGCCTGTTCTCGGTGATCGCCCTGTTGCTCAAGCTCGGTGACGAACGCAAGGCCATGGCGACCGTGCCCTGGGGCACGCTGATCATGATCTGTGGTGTGGGCATGCTGATTTCCGTGGCGATCAAGGCCGGCACCATCGACATTCTCGCCTCCTGGATCGGCACCAGCATCCCGCCAATCATGGTGCCGGTGGTATTCGGTGCGGTGGCGGCATTCATGTCCATCTTCTCCAGCACCTTGGGCGTCGTGACGCCGGCGCTGTTCCCCATGGTGCTGCCGATTGCGCAGAACATGGGTATCGAGCCCATGATCCTGTTCATTGCCATCGTTGCGGGTGCCCAAGCCACTTCCATCTCGCCGTTTTCCTCCGGCGGCAGCCTGATTCTGGGCTCCTGCAGCAACGAGAAGAGCCGCGCTTCGTTGTTCCCGCAGTTGCTGTTCAAGGCGGCGCCCATCGGCTTCGTGGCGGCGCTGGCGTTCAATGTGCTGCTGACCTTCGTGCTCTGACGTTCAAAAGCATGAAAAAAAACCGCAGCCTGGCTGCGGTTTTTTCATACCTGTCGTTGCAGTGACTAGAACCGGAACCGGCTGATCATCTGCTGCAACTGCCCACCCAGGCGCGCCAGCTCGACACTGGAGGCGGACGTCTGCTGGCTGGCCTGCGCCGTCTGCTCGGAAATATCCCTCACTGTCACCACGCTACGGCTGATCTCTTCGGCCACCGCGCTCTGCTGCTCGGAAGCCGCAGCAATCTGCTGGTTCATCGATTGAATCCCCGAAACGCGTTGGGTTATGCCTTCCAGCGCCACCCCGGCTTCACGCACCAGCGCCACGCTGCTCTGGGTCAGGCTCTGGCTTTCGTCCATCAGTTCGCTCACTGAACGGGTGCCTTCTTCCAGGCTGCCGATGGCCGACTCGATCTCCTGGGTCGACGCCTGGGTACGTTGCGCCAGGCTGCGCACTTCATCGGCCACCACGGCAAAGCCACGGCCAGCCTCGCCAGCGCGGGCTGCTTCGATCGCGGCATTGAGCGCCAGCAGGTTGGTCTGCTCCGCCACTGCCTTGATAACGTCCATGACCTTGCCGATACGCTGGCTCTCGTTGCGTAGCGCACCCATGGCTTGGCCAGTGGCGTCCACCTGGTTGGCCAGCCGGCCGATCTGCGCGACGGCGCGGTTGGCCACACTTTCCCCTTCGCGTGCTTCCTCGTCCGTGGCACTGGCGGCCTGCGAGGCCTCACCGGCGTTGCGCGCCACTTCATGCACGGTGGCGGCCATTTCCTGCATGGCCGTGGCAACCTGATCGGTTTCCACTTTCTGGCTGCTGGCGCCGGCGCTGGTCTGCTCGGTGATGGCCGACAGTTCTTCAGTGGCACTGGCAATCTGCGAAATACCGTCGCGCACCTGCGCGATCAAGTCGCGCAGGTTGCCGGTCATGCCCTGCAAGGCATTCTGCAACTGGCCGACTTCGTCGCGGCGGCGGCTGGCCGGTTGCTCGCTGAGGTCTCCGGCAGCTACCTGCTGCATGGCACGCAAGGCCTGCTGCAGCGGCGCGCTGATCTGGCGGGCGATGATGAGCGCGGCAAAGATGCCCATGAGCAGCGCCAGCAGCGTGGTGAAGATCTGCAGGTTCTTGGCGAACTGGCTGTCGCTGACCACCGACACTGCCTGGGCGTCGAGCAGTTCACCGATCAGGCCTGTGAGTGTGTTTATGTCGCTGGCCATGGCGTTGCGGCACGCGACCAGCTTGCTCACTTCACCACGGAAAGCTTCGACCGCCTCGGCATAGGCGCGAACCTGCTGGTTCAGGGTGGCGAACTGTGCGTCGAAGCTGCCATTGAAACGCGCCACCAGGCCTGGCAACTCGTTCACCGTGGTGGCGATCTGTGCGTTCATCAGTTTTTCGGTGTCGGCGTTGGTGTTACCGGTGTAGCCGCGTACGTGGTAGCGGAGCAGGATCAGGTTCTCGCGGATCTGGTTGATCGCTTCGCTGCGTACTACACGTTGCTCGGCATCGGGCAGGGCGCGTACCTGGGTGCGAATGGTCTCGATGCTGGCGAACGAACGGGTGGCAAGGGCGCCCATTTCCTTTTGTGCCGCGCGCATTTTCTGGTACGACTGGAAGCTCTGCGCCTGGTTGGCGGCATACCCGCGAAGGGTCTGCTCGGCCTTGTCGATCAGCGCCAGGCTCTGTGGCTTGACCAAGGTCCCGCGCAGCTTCGCCAGCGGCGTCTGGAACGCTTCAAGCGCGCCCTGCAACGCCTTGCCTTCGTTTTCTGCGCCATTGGCGATGGCGTGGCGCAGGCGCGCCTCACGCAGGTCGCCCAAGGCATCGTTGAGGCGCGACACCTCACTGACCACCTCGCTGCGGCGTACCAGGCTGCCCATACCTTCCCAGCTGATCAGCGACTGGAGCAAGGTCAGGCCCAGCACCAGGCCGAAACCGAGGAAGAGTTTGTGGGCGATCCTGAGGTCGCCTATCCAGGTAAGCATGCTGCTGAGCTCCTTTTCTTGTGCGTTGGAGGAGACCGGAGGTCCGTTCCTTCTGGTAGATACAGTCATCTATATGTTTAATCGGCAGATGTAACAAAATCTGAACACTGATATCAAGAAGATTGGCGTCAAAATGCCATCATGCGGCGCTGCGGGCGCTGTGCCGGACGTGCCTGGCTTGCCAGCAGCAGGCGTTCGCGTGCAAATTTGTGGCTTATCGCGGCCTGCGTGCCTCAAATGACAAAAGCCCCTCAGGGAACAAGGACGATGAGTCATTCCTCGCAATTCACCTTGCTCGGCAAGCGGCGCTTCCTGCCGTTTTTCGTCACCCAGTCGCTGGGTGCCTTCAACGACAACCTGTTCAAGCAGTCGCTGATCCTGGCGATCCTGTTCAAGCTCAGCCTTGGCGACGGGGACCGCTCGATCTGGGTCAACCTTTGCGCGCTGCTGTTCATCCTGCCGTTCTTCCTGTTTTCGGCACTGGGCGGGCAGTTTGGCGAGAAGTTCGCCAAGGACGCCTTGATCCGCGCGATCAAGCTGGCCGAAATTGCCATCATGGCCATCGGTGCGCTCGGTTTTGTCAGCGATAACCTGCTGCTGATGCTGGTGGCGCTGTTCTGCATGGGCACCCAGTCGGCGCTGTTCGGCCCGGTGAAGTATTCGATCCTGCCCCAGGCGCTGCGTGAAGAAGAGTTGGTGGGTGGCAACGGCTTGGTGGAGATGGGCACCTTCCTCGCCATTCTCGCCGGCACCATTGGCGCCGGGGTGATGATGGCCAGCGACAGCTACGCCACGGTGGTGGCGGGCGGGGTGGTGGGCACCGCAGTGCTGGGCTACCTGGCCAGCCGCTGGGTCCCGCGTGCGGCGGCCGTATCACCGCAAATGCCACTGGACTGGAACATCTTCAAGCAGTCGTGGGTGATCCTGCGCATGGGGTTGGGGCAACCGCCCGCGGTGTCGCGTTCGATCGTCGGTAACTCGTGGTTCTGGTTCGTCGGCGCCATCTACCTGACCCAGATCCCGGCCTATGCCAAGGACTGGCTGCATGGTGACGGCACGGTGGTGACCTTGGTGCTGACCCTGTTCTCTGTGGGTATCGCCTTGGGCTCGTTATTGTGTGAGCGGCTCAGTGGGCGCAAGGTCGAGATTGGCCTGGTGCCTTTCGGTTCGTTTGGCCTGACGCTGTTCGGGCTGCTCTGGTGGTGGCACTCCGGTGATGTGCCGGCCGGCGCAGCGCCGCACGACTGGCTGGCACTGCTGGGCATGAGCCAGGCCTGGTGGATCCTGGTGTCGATCGTCGGCCTTGGGGTATTCGGCGGCTTCTATATCGTGCCGCTGTACGCGCTGATCCAGGCGCGCACCGCCGAGGGCCAGCGTGCCCGGGTGATCGCGGCCAACAATATTCTCAATGCCTTGTTCATGGTGGTGTCGGCCATCCTCACCATCGTCCTGCTGGGCCTTGCGGACCTGAGCATCCCGCAGCTGTTCCTGGTGGTGTCGCTGCTCAATATCCTGGTCAACGCTTACATCTTCAGGATCGTGCCCGAGTTCACCATGCGCTTTTTGATCTGGCTGTTGAGCCACTCGATGTACCGCGTGGAGCATCGCGACCTCGAACGCATCCCCGACGAAGGCGCAGCGTTGCTAGTGTGCAACCATGTGTCATTCGTGGACGCGCTGCTGCTCGGCGGGGCGATCCGCCGCCCGATCCGGTTCGTGATGTACTACAAGATCTACAACCTGCCGGTGCTCAATTTCGTGTTCCGCACCGCAGGTGCCATCCCGATTGCCGGGCGCAATGAAGACCAGGCCACTTACGAACGCGCGTTCGCCCGTATCGCCGAGTACCTGGCGGCGGGGGAGGTGGTGTGCATTTTCCCGGAAGGCAAGTTGACCGGCGATGGCGAGATCGATGTGTTCCGCGGTGGTGTCAGCCGCATTCTCGAAGAAACGCCGGTGCCGGTGATTCCACTGGCGCTGCAGGGGCTGTGGGGCAGTTTCTTCAGCCGCGATCCGGGCAAGGGGTTCTTCAAGCGCTTGTGGTCGCGGGTGACCATCGTCGCCGGAGCGTCCATCCCGGTGGAGGTGGCGCAGCCTGAGTTGCTGCGTGAGCAGGTCAGCCGCTTGCGCGGCGACCTGCGTTAGGCATAAGCCGTCAGCTGGCGCTGACTTTCAGGCCGATCAGGCCGGTAACGATCAGCGCCACACTGACCAGCCGCACCAGGGCCATGGATTCACCGAACAGGATGATCCCGGCGATCACTGTGCCGACGGCACCCACGCCGGTCCAGATGGCATAGGCGGTGCCCAGCGGCAGCTCTTTCATGGCCAGGCCCAGCAGGCCCAGGCTGATGACCATGGCGCCGACGGTTAGCACGGTGGGAAGCGGGCGGGTGAAACCGTCGGTGTATTTGAGGCCGACAGCCCAGCCGACTTCGAACAGGCCGGCGAAGAACAGGATGATCCAGGACATGAGTGAGTCTCCATCGTTTGAATGATGGGGCCGTCCCCGTAATGGTCACGCGGTGCGTCGTGAGGTCGTCCTCACCGTGGGCATGATAGTGCAGCTGCAAGCTGCAAGCTGCAAGCTGCAAGCAGTACGGCGTCGTATTGGGCGCCGCGGTACTGCTTTTGATTTTTCTTGCAGCTTGCAGCTCCAAGCCGCGTCAGACCCCTTGCGGAATCTCTTCGCCGCCCAGCGCTTCGAACAGCACCGGCAGGAATTCGCTGAAGGTCATCATCATCAGCAGGAAGCTGGCATCGAACTGCTGCGCCGCTTCATCGCCGCCATCCTGTTCGGCCTGCTCCTGCAGCAACTCCTCGAACTTCAGGCGCTTGATCACCATCTTGTCGTCGAGCACGAACGACAGCTTGTCCTGCCAGGCCAGGGCCAGCTGGGTGACCACCTTGCCAGTGCTCAGGTGCAGCTGGATTTCCTCGCCGGTCAGGTCCTGGCGCTTGCAGCGCACGATGCCGCCATCTTCGGCGGTGTCGCGCAACTCGCATTCATCCAGCACATAGAAACCTTCGGCAGCCTGCTGCGACTTGACCCAGTCGGTCATGGTCGCGGCCGGTGCGATCTTGACCGTGGCAGGGCGCACCGGCAGCGAGCCCATCACCTCACGCAGGGTCGACAGCAGGTCTTCGGCGCGCTTGGCGCTGGCCGAGTTGACCAGGATCATGCCCAGGCGCGGGGCGATGGCGGCGAAGATCATCGAGCGGCGGATGAACGCGCGCGGCAGGAAGGCCTGGATGATCTCGTCCTTGATCTGGTCGCGTTCCTTTTTATAGACCTTGCGCATCTGCTCGGTCTCGATCTCTTCGACCTTCTCTTTGACAGCATCGTTTACGACGCTGCTTGGCAGGATGCGTTCTTCCTTGCGCGCGGCAATCAGCAGGAACTCGCCGCTGACGTGCACCAGGGGAGCGTCTTCGCCTTTGCCGAACGGCGCGACGAAACCATAAGTGGTCAGCTCCTGGCTGGCGCAGGGGCGGGCCGGCTTGCTGGCCAGGGCGGCCTCCAGTGCTTCAGCCTCGAACGGGACATCCTGGGTCAGGCGGTAGGTCAGCAGGTTCTTGAACCACATGAGGGTGAGTCTCTCCTTAATGCATAAGGGGGGCATTATTCTCCGTGCAGCCGTTCCAGGCCAGCCCTGTCATCGGGCCAGCAGCCATATAGAGGAAAGAAACCGTAGACGGCGCTAGGTCTTTGAAAGGCCTGAGAATTTTTTTTAGAAAAGTTGAAAAATGTGCTTGCCAGGGTGGCGCTCCCTCCGTAGAATGCGCGCCTCACCGAGACGAAGGGTGATTAGCTCAGCCGGGAGAGCATCTGCCTTACAAGCAGAGGGTCGGCGGTTCGATCCCGTCATCACCCACCACTCGATGAATAGCGCAGCGGTAGTTCAGTCGGTTAGAATACCGGCCTGTCACGCCGGGGGTCGCGGGTTCGAGTCCCGTCCGCTGCGCCATATTCCACTTCCAGGGCCCACTGAACACCCGGAAGTAACAAAAAAAGCGACCTTAGGGTCGCTTTTTTTGTGTCTGCGCCGTGCGCTCAGCCCACGTGCTCTTCCTTGCGTAGCGTCAGCACCTCGACCCCATCATCGGTCACCGCGACGGTATGTTCCCACTGCGCCGACAGCGTGTGGTCACGGGTAATCACCGTCCACCCGTCCTTCAAGGTCCGCGTGCCACGCCCGCCCTGGTTGATCATCGGCTCGATGGTAAACACCATGCCCGGCTTGAGCTTCATGCCCATGCCGCGCTGGCCGTAATGCAGCACCTCTGGCCCTTCATGCATTTGCTGGCCAATGCCATGGCCGCAGTACTCGCGCACCACGTTGTAGCCCGCCGCCTCGGCATGGGCCTGGACGGCGTGGCCGATGTCGCCAAGCGTCGCCCCCGGGCGCACCTGCTCAATCCCCTTCCACAAGGCCTCATAGGTGGTGTCGACCAGGCGCCGTGCCTCGTCGCTGACCGGGCCCAGGCAATACATTTTCGACGAGTCGGCGATGTAGCCGCCTTGTTCCAGCGTGATGTCGACGTTGATGATCGACCCCTCACTCAACACCTCATCGGCCTTGGGCATGCCGTGGCAGACCACGTGGTCCACCGAGGTATTGAGCGCGTAGGGGAAACCGTACTGGCCCTTGCTCGCCGGGCGCGCCTTGAGGGTGCCGACGATGAAGGCCTCGGCGCGGTCGTTGATCTGCATGGTGGTCACGCCGGGGCGGATGAAGGTATCGAGGTCGGCGAATACCTGGGCCAGTAAACGGCCGGCGTTGCGCATAAGGTCGAGTTGGGCGGGGGTCTTGAGGATCACCTGGGACATGTGGGTGCAAAATAGCTCTGAGGCGGAAAGCTTTCAGCATAGCGCCATGGGGCGCCCGGCTGCCACCTGATGGTGCGTCGGTCACCGTTTTGGGGCTGCTGTGCAACCGTTAGCGGCACATGGCTAGCGCCTGTAGGGGCGGCCTTGTGTCGCGAAAGGGCCGCAAAGCGGCCCTAGGGCACAGCTGGCCCAACAATTGCTGAAAGACCACCATCAAGGCCGTCAACGTCGACCGCCTTCAACCCTTCACGACAAAGGCGCCGTGTTGCCCTCGCTTGCCAAGCAAGCCGGGGGCAGCCGGCGCCTTTTGCGTTTGCACCAGGAGACCCGCCCCATGGCCAGCACCGAAGTACGCAGCGTCTGCCCCTATTGCGGCGTAGGCTGTGGCATCGTCATGAGCGTGGCCGATGGCAAGGTCAGCAAGATCAGCGGTGACAAGCTGCACCCGAGCAACTTCGGCCGCCTCTGCACCAAAGGCCTCACCGCGCACCTGCCCCTGACCGCCGCCGGGCGCATGGAAAGTGCCTTTGTACGCCAGCAACGCGACCATGAACCGGCGCGCAGCAGCATGGACCAGGCCATCGCCCAGGCTGCCGAGCGCCTGCGCGGCATCATCGACCAGCACGGCCCGGACGCCGTAGCGCTTTACGTCTCCGGGCAGATGTCACTGGAGGCCCAGTACCTGGCCAACAAACTGGCCAAGGGCTTTATCCGCACGCGCCACATCGAGTCCAATTCACGGCTGTGCATGGCCAGCGCCGGCAGTGGCTACAAACTCTCGCTGGGGGCCGATGGCCCGCCCGGCAGTTACCAGGACTTCGAGCGTGCCGAGGTGTTCCTGGTGATCGGTGCCAACATGGCCGACTGCCATCCGATCCTCTTCCTGCGCCTGCTCGACCGGGTAAAGGCTGGAGCGAAACTGATCGTTGTCGACCCGCGGCGCACCGCCACCGCCGACAAGGCCGACCTGTTCCTGCAAGTGCGCCCCGGCAGCGACCTGGCCCTGCTCAATGGCCTGCTGCACCTGCTGCACCGCAATGGCCAGACAAACCGCGCCTTCATTGCCCGCCACACCGAGGGCTGGGAAGCGCTGCCGGCCTTCCTCGAGGACTACACGCCTGAGCGCGTCGCGGCCATCACCGGCCTTGCAGAAGATGACATCCGCCAGGCTGCCGCGTTGATCGGCAGCGCGGGTGAATGGATGAGCTGCTGGACCATGGGCCTGAACCAGAGCGTGCACGGCACCTGGCATACCAATGCGCTGTGCAACCTGCACCTGGCCACCGGCGCCATCTGCCGCCCCGGCAGTGGGCCGTTCTCGCTGACCGGCCAGCCCAATGCCATGGGTGGCCGTGAGATGGGCTACATGGGGCCGGGGCTGCCGGGCCAACGTTCGGCGCTGATCGACGCCGACCGTAGTTTTGTCGAAGCGCAATGGGGCCTGGCACCCGGCAGCCTGCGTGCAGAAAGCGGCGAGGGCACGGTAGCGCTGTTCGAGCAGATGAAAACGGGTGAAGTGAAGGCCTGCTGGATCATCTGCAGCAACCCGGTGGCCAGCGTCGCCAATCGCCAGCAGGTGATCGATGGCCTGCGCCAGGCGCAGCTTGTGATCACCCAGGATGCCTTTCTCGACACCGAAACCAACCCTTACGCCGACATTCTCCTGCCCGCCGCCCTCTGGGCTGAAGGTGAGGGCGTGATGATCAACAGCGAACGCAACCTCACACTGATGCCTCGCGCCGTGGCTGCACCAGGCCAGAGCTTGCCGGACTGGCAGATCATCGCCCGGGTCGCCTGTGCCATGGGTTATGCCGAGGCCTTCGATTACCCCGACGCCGAAGCGGTGTATGACGAAATCCGCCGCTTCCACAACCCGCTCACCGGCTACGACCTGCGTGGGGTCGGCTACCCGCAACTGCGTGACAAGCCGCACCAGTGGCCTTGCGCGCCGGGCCGCGTGGACGACCGCAGCCCCGTGCGTTACATCGAAGAAGGCGCACCCTCGTCCCTGGTGTTCCCTACAGCCAGTGGCAAGGCCCGCTTCTTCGCCCGGCCCTGGCTGCCCGCGCCGGAGCTGCCGGACGCCGATTACCCGCTGGTGCTCAATACCGGCCGCGTGCAACACCAGTGGCACACCCTGACCAAGACCGGCAAGGTACCGGCGCTGAACAGGCTGGAGCCCGGCCCCTTTGTCGAACTCCACCCCGAGGATGCCGCGCGGCTGGGTATCCAGGACAAGGACCAGGTGGCGATCCGCTCGCGCCGTGGCCGGGCCGTGCTGCCGGCGCGTGTCAGCGACCGGGTCATGCCGGGCAATTGCTTCGCGCCGTTCCACTGGAACGATGTGATCGGCGAGCACCTGGCAATCAATGCCGTGACCTGCGATGCGGTCGACCCGCTGTCGCTGCAGCCTGCCCTCAAGCACTGCGCCGTGGCCCTTGAGCGGGTTGCCGGCGAGCGTATCGATGCCCTTGACCTTGGCACCACCACCCTTGCCCCGGAGCCTGCCCGCGTGCTGCTGGCCATGCCCCCCGGCCCGCCCCGACATCAGGTGTTGTGGGCCTCGCAGACCGGCAATGGCGAGGCGCTGGCCGAGCGCTGCGCAGAGCGTTTGCACGGCGCAGGGCTGCAGGTACAGCTCAGTTGCATGGAGGCGGTCAGCCCAAGCCAGCTGCAAGGTGCGGCCAGTGTGCTGCTGATTGCCAGCACCTTCGGCGATGGTGATGCGCCCGACAGCGCCACCGCGTTCTGGCGGGCGCTGCAGGGCGAGGAGGGCGCCCACTGCGCCGAGCTGCCTTATGCCGTGCTGGCCCTGGGCGACTCCAGTTACGCCCAGTTCTGCGGGTTTGGTCGCAAGCTCGACCAGCGCCTGGCCGAACTGGGCGGGCGCCGCCTGCTACCGCGGGTCGATTGTGAACCAGATTTCGATGAGGCCTTTGCCACCTGGCTCGACGCGCTGTTGCCCGAGCTGGGCAGCGCTGGCGTAGCGCTACCGGTCAACGAGCCCGCACTGGCTGCGCCCTGCAGCAAGCAACGGCCGTGGGCGGCTACCCTGCTGGAAAACAACCTGCTCAGTGGCCCCGGCTCGAGCAAGGAAACCCGCCAGTTGGTGTTCGATATTCAAGGCAGCGGCTTCACCTACGCAGCGGGCGATGCGCTGGGCGTGTGGCCCCGCAACTGCCCGGCGCTGGTGGAGGAATTGCTGGCGCTGATGCAGCAGGACGGCAAGACCCAGGTCCAACTCAAGGGCCAGCCGCCCATGCCGTTGGCCCAGGCACTGGAGTCGCACCTGGAAATTGCCAGGGTCACCCCACAGCAATTGCAGGTGTTCAGCCAGCAGGCTGACGACCTGCGGCACCTGTTGCAGCCTGAACGCAAGGCCGCACTGCAGGATTGGCTGTGGGGCCGGCAGTTGGTCGACGTGCTGCGCGTGTTTGCACAGGACCTGCCGCTGGCAACCTGGCTCGACCTGCTCAAACCCCTGCAACCGCGGCTGTACTCGATCAGCTCAAGCCCATTGGCCCACCCCGGCCAGGTGCATCTGACCGTCTCTACCGTACGTTATGGCCAGCGAAAAGGGGTGTGCTCAAGCTTCCTCGCTGACCGGGGGCAGGCTGCGAAGGTGGCGATCTTCCCCCAGGCGTCCAGGCATTTCCGCCTGCCTGATGACGATGATGTACCGCTGATCATGATTGGCCCCGGTACAGGCATCGCACCGTTTCGTGCGTTCCTCGAAGAGCGCGAGGCGCGGGGTGCAAAAGGGGAAAACTGGCTGTTCTTCGGCGAGCAGTATGCAGCCACCGACTTTTATTACCACGCGCAGTTGCAGGCTTGGCAGGCGAGCGGACACCTACGCCTGGATACGGCGTTTTCCCGCGATCAGGCAGAAAAAATCTATGTGCAGCAGCGGATGCGTGAGCAGGGTGCGCAGGTATGGCAGTGGCTGGAGGCGGGGGCGTACTTCTATGTCTGTGGTGATGCTCAGCGCATGGCCAAGGATGTGGATGCGGTGCTGCGCGAGATCATTGCCGAGCATGGGGGCGTGGATGCCGATGCCTATGTGGAAGGTTTGAGCAAGGCCAAGCGGTATCGGCGGGATGTGTACTGAAGTGCTCCAGGATGGGGAGCAACGCACCTTGAATGTGCATGGTTTGGGCTGGCGCTATCGCCGGCAAGCCGGCTCCTGCACGGGCTCCGCTGCTCTCAAGCCCTGTGCTGCAGCCGTGGGCGCCGGCTAGCCGGCGACAGGGCCGGGCCAGGCAACATAACTGGCACATTCCGTGCTTTATCTCCAACACAACAAGCCCCACTGATCAACGGCGATCAACCGGGGGCACACCGTGATGAATACAGGCAAAGGCGCCTGGAGCTTCGGCTCCAGGCGCTTTTTTTTTGATCGAGGATCGGCTTATGAAGGCAACAGCGAGCAGCGGGCAACGAGAGCGACTGGTCATCGTCGGCAACGGCATGGTGGGCCACCATTGCGTCGAGCAACTGGTCGAACGCGGCGCGCTGGCGCGCTTCGAGCTGCGTGTGTTCGGCGAGGAGCGCCAGCGCGCCTACGACCGCGTGCACCTGTCTGAATACTTCGGCGGCAGCTGTGCCGAAACCCTGGCGCTGTGCGAGCAGGGCTTCTATGGCGTCAACGGTGTGCACCTGCACCTGGGTGAAGCGGTGCTGCAAATCGACCGCGAGCGCTGTGAAGTGGTTACCGCCGAAGGCCGCTATGGGTATGACCAGCTGATCCTGGCCACCGGTTCCTACCCCTTCGTGCCCCCGATCGAGGGCTCCAGCGGCAACGCGCGCCTGGTCTATCGCACCCTCGACGACCTCGACGCGATACGCGCCGCTGCCGTTGATGCCACCCGTGGCGTGGTGGTTGGCGGCGGCCTGCTGGGCCTCGAGGCAGCTAATGCCCTTAAGTCCCTGGGCCTTCAAGCGCATGTGGTGGAGTTCGCCCCGCGGCTGATGCCGGTGCAACTGGATGCTGAAGGCGGCGCCGCGCTCAAGGCGCAGATCGAAGCCCTGGGCGTCGGCGTGCACCTGTCGCGCGCTACCCAGTCGATCAGCGACGGTGAGGCCTACCGCTACCGGATGGATTTCGACGGTGGCGAACACCTGGAAACCGACCTGATTGTGTTCTCTGCCGGCATCCGCCCGCAGGACGCCCTGGGCCGTGCCTGCGGCCTGGAGATCGCCGCGCGCGGTGGCGTGGTGATCGACAATCACTGCCGCTCCAGCGACCCACGCATCTTCGCCATCGGTGAATGCGCCTCGTGGAACGGCAGCGTGTTCGGCCTGGTTGCTCCGGGCTACAGCATGGCGCGCAATGTGGCGGCGCTGTTGTTGGGCGAGGAGGCCGGGGAATTCACCGGGGCCGACATGTCGACCAAGCTCAAGCTGCTGGGCGTCGATGTCGGCTCCATCGGCGACGCCCATGGCGCTACGCCCGGCTCGCGCAGCTACCGCTTCATCGACGAGGCCAACGCCGCCTATCGCCGGCTGGTGGTCGATGCCAGCGGCAAGCATGTGCTCGGTGCGGTGCTGGTGGGCGACAACAGCTACTACGACACACTGCTGCAATACGCTCAGAACGGCATCGCCCTGCCTGCCGACCCGGCGGCGCTGATCCTGCCGCAAAGCGGTGGCGCACCGGCCCTGGGTGCCGATGCGCTGCCTGACAGCGCGACCATCTGCTCGTGCCACAACGTCAGCAAGGGCGCAGTGTGCGCAGCGATCGACAGTGGCTGCGCCGACCTTGTCGCGGTCAAAGGCTGCACCAAAGCGGCCACCGGCTGTGGCGGCTGCGCGGCGTTGCTCAAGCAAGTGTTCGAGCATGAACTCACCGCCCGTGGCGTGACCGTGGACAAGAGCCTGTGCGAGCACTTCGCCTACACCCGCCAGGAGCTCTACGGGCTGGTGCGGGTGGGTGGCATACGCACCTTCAACGATTTGCTGGCGCGCCATGGCAAGGGCCATGTCGGCTGCGACATCTGCAAGCCGGCGGTGGGCAACATCCTCGCTTCGTGCTGGAACCAGCCGATCATGGACCCTGCGCTGGTGCCACTGCAGGACACCAACGACAGCTTCATGGCCAACATGCAGAAAAACGGTACCTACTCGGTGGTGCCGCGCATTCCCGGCGGCGAAATCACCCCGGACAAACTGATCGTGATCGGTCAGGTGGCCAAGAAGTACGACCTTTACACCAAGATCACCGGCGGCCAGCGCATCGACCTGTTCGGCGCCCAGTTGCACGAGCTGCCGCTGATCTGGGGCGAGCTGATCGAGGCCGGCTTCGAGACTGGCCACGCCTACGGCAAATCGACCCGCACGGTGAAGTCCTGCGTAGGCAGCACCTGGTGCCGCTACGGTGTGCAGGACAGCGTCGCCATGGCGCTGCGCCTGGAGGACCGCTACAAGGGCCTGCGCAGCCCGCACAAGCTCAAGTTCGCGGTCTCTGGCTGTACGCGCGAATGTGCCGAGGCGCAAAGCAAGGACATCGGTGTGATCGCCACCGACAAGGGCTGGAACCTCTACGTCTGTGGCAATGGCGGCATGCGCCCACGGCATGCCGAACTGTTCGCCACCGACCTGGACGACGAGACCCTGGTGCGCCTGATCGACCGCGTGCTGATGTTCTACATCCGCACCGCCGACAAGCTGCAGCGCACGTCGGTATGGCGCGAAAGCCTGGACGGCGGCCTGGACTACCTCAAGCAGGTGATCCTCGACGACAGCCTGGGCCTGGCTGCCGAGCTGGAAGCGCAGATGCAGCATGTGGTCGAGCAGTACGAATGCGAATGGGCCAACGCCCTCAACGACCCGGAAAAGCTCAAGCGCTTCCGTACGTTCGTCAACGATCGACGCGCCGACCCGGACGTGCATTTTGTCCGCGAGCGTGAACAGCGTCGCCCCGCTGCACCCCTGCACCTGATCCCTACCGTCGAGGAGGCTGTGTGATGAACCTGTCCAATGCTGCTGTGGCAAAGCAACCCAACTGGCAAGCGGTGTGCAACACCGATGACCTGGTCGCCGACTCTGGTGTGGTGGTGTGGCTCGATGGCACCCAGGTCGCCTTGTTCTACCTGCCTGGGCAGGCGCAGAGCCTGTACGCGGTGGACAACCGCGACCCACGCTCCGGAGCCAACATCATTGGCCGCGGGCTGGTGGGCAGCCTGCAAGGCGAGCTGGTGGTGGCAGCACCGCTGTACAAACAGCACTTCAGCCTGCACAGCGGTGCGTGCCTGGAAGATCCCGGCCAGCGGTTACGTGTGTGGCCGGTACGAATGAACGGGGAGGCGGTGGAAGTGGCGATGGCCTGATCCCGGCTCTTGCCTGTCTCTTGCGCTTGCTCTTGCTTTGCTTTGCTTTGCTTTTGCTTTTGCTTTTGCTTCTAAGCGCGCGATAGCTCAGGCGCCGCCGATTGCGACTTCAGGAGGCCGAGCGCAGGTCTTGCGAAGGGAGGTGACGGGCATGGATGCCCGTCAAGCGCTGCGGC
>NZ_RHQR01000026.1:0-78232 GCF_003936645.1 Pseudomonas sp. p106 | reverse complement strand
GTTCGATCAGCCAGACCAACTTCCTCGGTACCGGTAACAAGGTGTCCATCGGCCTGACCCGTTCGGAATACCAGACCCGCTACAACTTCGGTTTCGTTGACCCCTACTTCACTGCCGACGGCGTCAGCCTGGGTTACAACGCGTTCTACCGCAGCACCGACTACGACGACCTTGACGTTGACGTGGCCAGCTATGCGGTCGACAGCCTGGGTGCTGGCGTCAGCCTTGGCTACCCGATCAGTGAAACCTCGCGTCTGACCTACGGCCTCAGCGTACAGCAGGACAAGATCAAGACCGGTCGTTATACCGTTGACGAGATCTTCGACTTCCTCGAGGAGGAAGGCGACAGCTTCCTGAACTTCAAGGCGTCCGTCGGCTGGTCCGAGTCGACCCTGAACAAAGGCGTGCTGGCAACCCGTGGTCACTCCCAGAGCCTGACCCTGGAAACCACTATTCCTGGCAGCGACCTTTCGTTCTACAAGCTCGACTACCGCGGCCAGCTGTTCAAGCCGATCAACAACGACTACACCCTGCGCCTGCACACCGAATTGGGCTATGGTGATGGTTTCGGTGGCACTTCGGGCCTGCCGTTCTACGAGAACTACTATGCGGGTGGCTTCAACTCCGTTCGCGGCTTCAAGGACAGCAGCCTGGGCCCACGCAGTACGCCGAGCAATGGTTCGAATCCCGGCACCATCGCAGACCCGGACCAAGACCCACTGCCGTTCGGTGGCAACGTCCTGGTACAAGGTGGCGTAGAGCTGTTGTTCCCGCTGCCGTTCGTGAAGGACCAGCGTTCGCTGCGCACCTCCGTGTTCTGGGATGTGGGTAACGTGTTCGACACCAATTGCGGTTCCAAGCCTGACTGCGCCAAGGTCGGTTTCTCGGACATGGCCAGCTCCGTGGGCCTGGGTGTGACCTGGATCACCGCGCTGGGTCCGTTGAGCTTCAGCCTGGCAATGCCGGTGAAGAAGCCGGACGATGCCGATACCCAGGTGTTCCAATTCTCTCTGGGCCAGACCTTCTAAGGTCGGCCCTTGCTTAACGACAACGGTTTATCCAGGAGTGCATCGTGCGTAAGTTGACTCAACTGGCCTTACTGGCCGCGGCGCTGGTCGCCACCCCGGCTTTCGCCGAAATGAAGGTTGCCGTGCTGAACTATCAGATGGCGTTGCTCGAATCTGATGCCGCCAAGAAATACGCGGTGGATGCCGAGAAGAAGTTCGGCCCGCAGCTGACCAAGCTCAAGACCCTGGAAAGCAGCGCCAAAGGCATTCAGGACCGCTTGATCAAAGGCGGCGACAAGATGGCCCAGCCGGAGCGTGAGCGCCTGGAGCTTGAATTCAAGCAAAAGGCCCGTGACTTCCAGTTCCAGTCCAAGGAACTGAATGAAGCCAAGGCGGTTGCTGACCGCGACATGCTCAAGCAGCTCAAGCCCAAGCTCGACGGCGCTGTCGAGGAAGTGATCAAGAAAGGCGGTTACGACCTGGTCCTCGAGCGTGGCGCGGTCATTGATGTCAAGCCTCAGTACGACATCACCCGCCAAGTCATCGAGCGCATGAACCAAGCCCGTTGATATGACCGTGACCATGACGCTCGGCCAGTTGGCCGAGGCCCTCGGGGCCACTCTCAAAGGCTCCGAGGCGCTGCAGATCACCGGGCTGGCCACCTTGCAGGAGGCCGGCCCCGGTCAGTTGAGCTTTCTCGCCAACAAGCAGTACCGCAAATACCTGGATAACTGCCAGGCAGCAGCGGTGTTGCTGCAGGCTGCAGATGCTGAAGGCTTTGCCGGCAATGCGCTGATCGTGGCGGACCCGTACCTGGCCTACGCGCGCATTTCCCACCTGTTCGATCCCAAACCCAAGGCTGTAGCGGGAATTCATCCCAGCGCCGTGGTTGCCGAGGATGCGCAGGTGGATGCCAGTGCCAGCATCGGGCCGTTCGTGGTCATCGAGAGCGGCGCACGCATTGGCGCCAACGTCAGCATCGGTGCGCATTGCGTGATCGGTGCCCGTTGTGTGGTTGGTGAGGGTGGCTGGCTGGCACCGCGGGTCACGCTGTATCACGACGTGACCATAGGCAAGCGCGTGGTCATCCAGTCTGGCGCGGTGATCGGTGGTGAGGGCTTCGGCTTTGCCAACGAGAAGGGCGTATGGCGCAAGATCGCCCAGATCGGCGGTGTCACCATAGGTGATGACGTCGAAATCGGCGTGAACACCGCTGTCGACCGGGGCGCGTTGTCCGACACGCGGATCGCCGACGGCGTCAAGCTCGACAACCAGATCCAGATCGCTCACAACGTGCAGATTGGCGAGCACACGGCCATGGCTGCCTGCGTCGGGATTTCCGGCAGCACGCGCATTGGCAAGCACTGCACCATTGCCGGTGGCGTCGGCATGGTGGGGCACATTGATGTCTGCGACAACGTATTCGTTTCCGGGATGACCATGGTCACCCGTTCGATCACCGAACCGGGTGCGTATTCTTCCGGCACTGCCATGCAGCCACTGGCTGACTGGCGCAAGAGCGCTGCGCGTATCCGCCAGCTGGATGACATGTCCAAACGTCTCCAGCAGCTGGAAAAACGTGTCGATACCGTGACCTCAGGTGGCCAGCCGACATCAGAAGGCTGATACCATTTCCTGAGCAAGAGTGAACAGTCGCTAGCTGGCTCCTCTTTGGATTGCAAAAGGAGCGTGTGGTCAGCACCTGCGCTCCCTATTCTTATTACAGGCTTCCCCCCGAAATGATGGACATCAACGAGATTCGCGAATACCTGCCTCACCGTTACCCGTTCCTGTTGGTGGATCGTGTAACGGATCTGGACTTCGAGGCCCAGAGCATTCGTGCCTACAAGAATGTCAGCATCAACGAGCCGTTCTTCAACGGGCATTTCCCGGAACACCCGGTGATGCCAGGCGTGCTGATCATCGAGGCCATGGCACAGGCTGCAGGCATTCTCGGTTTCAAGATGCTCGACGCCAAGCCGGCCGACGGCACGCTCTATTACTTCGTCGGTTCCGACAAGCTGCGTTTCCGTCAGCCCGTCCTGCCGGGCGACCAGTTGGTGCTGGAGGCCAAGTTCATCGGCCGCAAGAAGACCATCTGGAAGTTCGAGTGCCGGGCACTGGTCGATGGCAAGCCAGTGTGCTCGGCTGAGATCACCTGTGCGGAACGTGAGCTATGAATTCGATTGATCCGCGGGCGATCATCGATCCGTCGGCCAAACTGGCCGATGGTGTCGAGGTCGGCCCGTGGTCGATCGTTGGCCCTGATGTCGAAATCGGGGAGGGTACCGTCATTGGTCCTCACGTGGTGCTCAAGGGGCCGACCCGGATCGGCAAGCACAATCGCATCTACCAGTTTTCCTCGATCGGCGAAGACACCCCGGACCTGAAGTACAAAGGGGAGCCAACGCGCCTGGTGATCGGTGATCACAACGTGATTCGCGAGGGTGTGACCATTCACCGTGGCACGGTCCAGGACCGCGCTGAAACCACGCTGGGTGACCACAACCTGATCATGGCCTATGCCCACATCGGCCATGACAGTGTGATCGGCAACCATTGCATCCTGGTCAACAACACTGCGCTGGCCGGGCATGTGCATGTGGGTGACTGGGCGATCCTGTCCGGTTTCACCCTGGTGCACCAGTACTGCCACATCGGCGCGCATGCCTTCTCCGGCATGGGCACGGCGATCGGCAAGGACGTTCCGGCTTTCGTCACGGTATTCGGCAGCCCCGCCGAAGCCCGCAGCATGAACTTCGAAGGCATGCGCCGTCGCGGGTTCAGCGACGAGGTCATCCATGCCCTGCGTCGTTCCTACAAGATCGTCTACCGCCAGGGCCTGACCGTTGAAGAAGCGGTCAAGGAGCTGGATGAGCTGGCAGGCAAACACCCAGAGGTCGACTTGTTCCGTCAGTCGATCGTGAATTCTGCCCGCGGCATTACCCGCTGACATGGCGCAACTTTGCGTAGCCCTGGTTGCGGGTGAGGCCAGCGGCGATATTCTCGGTTCCGGTCTGATGCGCGCCTTGAAGGCGCGCCATCCCCAGGTGCGCTTCATTGGCGTCGGCGGCCCGCTGATGGAAGCCGAGGGCATGCAGTCGTATTTCCCCATGGAACGTCTGGCGGTCATGGGCCTGGTAGAAGTGCTGGGGCGCCTGCGCGAACTGCTCAAGCGGCGCAAGGTACTGATCCAGACCCTGATTGCCGAAAAGCCCGATGTGTTCATTGGCATCGATGCACCTGACTTCACCCTCAATATCGAACTGAAGCTACGCCAGGCCGGTATCAAGACCGTGCACTACGTCAGCCCTTCGGTCTGGGCATGGCGGCAGAAGCGTGTGCTGAAGATTCGTGAAGGTTGCGATCTGATGCTGACGCTGCTGCCATTCGAAGCGCGCTTCTATGAAGAGCAGGGCGTGCCGGTTAGGTTCGTCGGCCATCCGTTGGCCGATACCATACCGTTGGCTGCGGATCGGCAGGCTGCGCGCACGGCGCTGGGGCTGGGTGCAGGGCCGGTGGTTGCCCTGATGCCTGGCAGCCGTGGCGGGGAAGTCGGGCGCCTGGGGGCGTTGTTCCTGGATGCGGCGCAGCGCTTGGGCGAGCTGATACCCGGCGTGCACTTTGTAGTGCCATGCGCCAATGGGGCACGGCGTGCACAGCTCGAACAGATGCTTGAAGGTCGCGACTTGCCGCTGACGCTGCTCGATGGCCAGTCGCATCAGGCCCTGGCAGCCTGTGATGCGGTGCTGATCGCGTCGGGTACCGCCACCCTGGAGGCCATGCTGTACAAGCGCCCCATGGTCGTTGCCTATCGCCTCGCGCCACTGACCTACTGGATTCTCAAGCGTCTGGTGAAAAGCCCCTACGTGTCGTTGCCCAACTTGCTCGCCCAGCGCGAATTGGTGCCAGAGTTGCTGCAGGATGCCGCCACCAGCGAGGCCCTCGCACAAACCCTGGCTCCCCTGGTGGCCGACGGCAGGCAGCAGACCGAGCGCTTCGACGAGATTCACCGCACCCTGCGCCGCGACGCCTCCAACCAGGCAGCCGACGCGGTGCTGGCCTTGCTCAAGGACCGCTGACATGCAGATAGGACTGGATTTCAACCTGGTCGAGGACCTGGTTGCCGGGGTCGACGAAGTCGGGCGCGGCCCGCTGTGCGGGGCGGTCGTCACAGCGGCGGTGATTCTTGACCCGGCGCGGCCGATCCTCGGCCTCAACGACTCGAAGAAACTCACCGAAGCCAAGCGCGAAGCGCTGTTCGACGAGATCTGTGCCAAAGCCCTGAGCTTTTGCATCGCGCGCGCCGAGGTCGAGGAAATCGATCGGCTGAACATTCTTCAGGCCACCATGCTGGCCATGCAGCGTGCAGTGGAGGGCTTGAGTGTCACACCCAGGCTCGCACTGATCGACGGTAACCGCTGCCCCAAACTGTCGGTGCCGGCTGCGCCGGTTATCAAGGGTGATAGCCAGGTGCCGGCCATCGCTGCAGCGTCGATCCTGGCCAAAGTGACCCGCGATCGCGAGATGAGCGCATTCGAGCTGATCTATCCGGGCTATGGGATTGGCGGGCACAAGGGGTATCCGACGCCGGTACACCTGCAAGCCTTGGCCCGGCTTGGGCCCACGCCCATTCATCGGCGCTCCTTTGCGCCGGTACGGGCCGCTTGGGAAGCCCGCGAAGGCATTACCGATTCTCTGATCTAGCCTGTTGGGGGCGTCTTGCGTCCCCAAAACCCCCTCGCTTTTACGCTACAATCCCGCCCTTGTCGTTCAGCACTGCTACAGGATCTTCCATGTCGGTTCCCTTCGTTCACCTGCGCGTCCACTCCGAATTTTCGCTGGTCGACGGCCTGGTGCGGATCAAGCCGCTGGCCAAGGCGCTGGCCGGGATGAACATGCCCGCGGTGGCGATCACCGACCAGAGCAACATGTGCGCGTTGGTGAAGTTCTACAAGGCCGCCATGGGCGCGGGCATCAAGCCGATCTGCGGTGCTGACCTGTGGCTGGCCGGTGCCGACCCTGAAGCGCCGCTGTCGCGCATCTGCTTCCTGGCGATGAACCCCAAGGGTTACCGCAACCTTACCGAGCTGATCTCCCGAGGCTGGACTGACGGCCAGCGCAATGGCCTGGTCATTCTGCAGCGTGAGTGGATCGCCCCGGCCAGCGAAGGTCTGATTGCCCTGTCCGCCGGCAAAGAGGGCGATATCGGCATGGCCCTGATGGCCGGCCGTACCACTGAGGCCGAGGCGCTGCTGCACGACTGGATGGGCATGTTCCCCGAACGTTTTTACGTCGAGGTGCAGCGTACCAATCGTGCCGGTGATGAAGAATACGTGCACGCTGCCGTGGCGCTGGCCGACAAGGTCGGCGCGCCGCTGGTGGCCACCAATGATGTGCGTTTTATCAAGCAGTCGGACTTCGACGCCCACGAAAGCCGCGTGTGCATCGGTGAAGGCTGGACCCTGGACGACCCGCGTCGCCCGCGCATGTACAGCGACCAGCAGTACCTCAAAAGCGCGGATGAAATGGCCGAGCTGTTCAGCGACCTGCCCGACGCGATTGCCAACACCGTCGAAATCGCCAAACGCTGCAACATCCAGGTCCAGCTGGGCAAGTACTTCCTGCCCGACTTCCCGACGCCCAATGGCATGGGCATCGACGACTACTTGCGCCATGTTTCGCACGAAGGCCTGGAGGAGCGCCTGGCGGTGCTCTGGCCCAAGGAGACCACGCCCAATTACGAAGAGAAGCGCCAGCTCTACCTGGACCGCCTGAAGTTCGAACTGGACATCATCATCCAGATGGGTTTCCCGGGTTACTTCCTGATCGTGATGGACTTCATCAAGTGGGCCAAGAACAACGGCGTGCCGGTAGGCCCGGGCCGTGGTTCGGGTGCCGGCTCGCTGGTGGCCTACGTACTGAAGATCACCGACCTCGATCCTCTGGCCTACGACCTGCTGTTCGAACGTTTCCTCAACCCCGAACGTGTTTCCATGCCCGACTTCGACGTCGACTTCTGCATGGATGGCCGTGACCGGGTGATCGACTACGTGGCCGACGCCTACGGGCGCAATGCGGTCAGCCAGATCATCACCTTCGGTACCATGGCCGCCAAGGCAGTGGTACGCGACGTGGCGCGGGTGCAGGGCAAGTCCTATGGCCTAGCCGACCGTTTGTCGAAGATGATCCCGTTCGAAGTGGGCATGACCCTGGAGAAGGCGTATGAGCAGGAAGAGATCCTGCGCGACTTCCTCAAGGGCGACGAAGACGCCCGCGAAATCTGGGAGATGGCGCTCAAGCTCGAAGGTGTCACCCGGGGTACCGGCAAGCACGCCGGTGGTGTGGTAATCGCCCCGACCAAGCTCACCGATTTCTCGCCGATCGCCTGTGATGAAGAGGGCGGCGGCCTGGTGACCCAGTTCGACAAGGACGATGTCGAGGCCGCCGGTCTGGTCAAGTTCGACTTCCTTGGCCTGCGTACCCTGACCATCATCAAGTGGGCGATGGAGACGATCAACCGCGAGCAGGCCAAGAACAACCTGCCCGACGTCAACATCGACTTCATCCCGCTGGACGATCGCAAGACCTACGAGTTGCTGCAGAAGGCCGAAACCACGGCGGTATTCCAGCTCGAATCGCGCGGCATGAAGGAGCTGATCAAAAAGCTCAAGCCCGACTGCCTGGAAGACCTTATCGCACTGGTGGCATTGTTCCGCCCAGGCCCCCTGCAATCGGGCATGGTGGACGACTTCATCAACCGCAAGCACGGCCGCGCCGAACTCGCCTACCCGCACTCGGACTACCAGTACGAAGGCCTCAAGCCTGTTCTTGCGCCGACCTACGGCATCATCCTGTATCAGGAACAGGTGATGCAGATTGCCCAGGTCATGGCGGGGTACACCCTCGGCGGCGCCGACATGCTGCGCCGCGCCATGGGTAAGAAAAAGCCTGAGGAAATGGCCAAGCAGCGCGGTGGCTTCATCGAAGGTTGCGTCGCCAACAACATCGATGCAGACCTCGCCGGCAACATCTTCGACCTGGTGGAAAAGTTTGCCGGTTACGGCTTCAACAAGTCCCACTCGGCGGCCTACGGTCTGGTGTCTTACCAGACCGCCTGGCTCAAGACTCATTATCCGGCGCCGTTCATGGCCGCGGTCCTGTCGGCGGACATGCACAACACCGACAAGGTGGTGGTGCTGATCGAAGAAGTGCGCAGCATGAAGCTGCGCCTCGATGCGCCTGACGTGAATGCCTCGGAGTTCAAGTTCACGGTCAATGACGACGGCCGCATCATCTATGGCCTGGGCGCCATCAAAGGCGTGGGTGAAGGCCCGGTGGAGGCCATTGTCGAGGCACGCGCCGAGGGTGGCCCATTCAAGGACCTGTTCGACTTCTGTGAGCGGGTCGACCTCAAGCGGGTGAACAAACGCACACTCGATGCGCTGATCCGCAGTGGCGCACTGGACCGCCTGGGCCCGCACTTTCATGATGAGATCAAGGCCTACCACGCCAGTATCGACATCAATCGCGCGACCTTGCTGTCGGCCCTCGAAGAAGCGATCAAGGCTGCTGAGCAGACGGCACGCACCGCCGATAGCGGTCACGTCGATCTGTTCGGCGGGCTGTTCGTCGAGGAGGACTCCGATGTTTACGCCAACCACCGCAAGGTGCGTGAACTGACGCTCAAGGAGCGCCTGAAGGGCGAGAAGGATACCCTTGGCGTATACCTCACCGGCCACCCGATCGATGAATATGAAGGGGAGATCCGCCGTTTCGCCCGCCAGCGCATCATCGATCTGAAGCCCTCCCGCGAGACGCAGACTATCGCCGGCATGATCATTGCGATGCGGGTGATGAAGAACAAGAAGGGCGACAAGATGGGCTTTGTCACCCTCGATGACCGCTCCGGGCGTATCGAAGCGTCGCTGTTCGCCGATGCCTTCATGGGCGCCCAGGCGTTGTTGCAGAACGATGCCATGGTCGTGGTTGAGGGTGAGGTCAGCAATGACGACTTCTCCGGTGGCCTGCGCCTGCGCGTCAAGCAGGTGATGACCATGGAAGACGCCCGTACCAAGCTGGCCGAGAGCCTGCGCCTGAAGATCACCCACGATGCCCTCAAGGGCGACCGCCTGAACTGGCTGGGCGAGCTGATCACCCGCCATCGCGGTGGTTGCCCGATCACCCTCGAATACACCGGCAGCGACGCCAAGGCGATGCTGCAGTTCGGCGACCAGTGGTCGATCGACCCGGCCGATGGCTTGATTCAGGCGCTGCGTGACCAGTTCGGGCGTGAGAACGTCTTCCTGCAATATCGTTGAACCGACGAAATTTAATCTCGACCTGAATGCGCCTGATCCCTTAAGGTAGGGCGCCAAACGGATCAACCGGCCGGCCGCCTGGCCGTAGACCCAAGACGGATGACTATGAACCCGAATTTTCTCGATTTCGAACAGCCGATTGCCGACCTGCAAGCCAAGATCGAAGGGCTGCGTTTGGTGGGTAACGACAACTCGCTGAA
This sequence comes from Pseudomonas sp. p106, assembly GCF_003936645.1. NCBI lineage: Bacteria > Pseudomonadati > Pseudomonadota > Gammaproteobacteria > Pseudomonadales > Pseudomonadaceae > Pseudomonas > Pseudomonas sp. p106. The sequence goes on along the minus strand of NZ_RHQR01000026.1, from coordinate 68,704 downwards.
CATCAGCGATGAAATTGCCCGTCTGCAAGACAAGAGCAACACCCTGACCGAAAGCATCTTCGGCAACCTGACCAGCTGGCAGATCGCCCGCCTGGCCCGTCACCCGCGTCGTCCTTACACCCTGGACTACCTGGAGCACATCTTCACCGAGTTCGAAGAGCTGCACGGCGACCGTCACTTCTCAGATGATGCTGCCATCGTCGGTGGTACCGCGCGCCTGGATGGCAAGCCGGTCATGGTCATCGGCCACCAGAAGGGCCGTGAAGTGCGCGAGAAGGTTCGCCGCAACTTCGGCATGCCGCGCCCTGAAGGCTACCGCAAGGCTTGCCGCCTGATGGAAATGGCCGAGCGCTTCAAGATGCCTATCCTGACCTTCATCGACACCCCGGGTGCATACCCAGGCATCGACGCAGAAGAACGCAACCAGAGCGAGGCGATCGCCTGGAACCTGCGGGTCATGGCACGCCTGAAGACCCCGATCATCGCCACCGTCATCGGTGAAGGTGGTTCCGGCGGTGCACTGGCCATCGGTGTGTGTGACCAGCTGAACATGCTGCAATACTCCACTTACTCGGTGATCTCGCCGGAAGGTTGCGCCTCGATCCTGTGGAAGACCGCAGACAAGGCCGCGGACGCTGCCGAGGCCATGGGCATCACCGCCGAGCGCCTGAAAAGCCTGAACATCGTCGACAAGGTCATCCAGGAACCGCTGGGCGGCGCCCATCGTGACCCGGCGCAGATGTCCGAAAGCATTCGCGCTGACCTGGTTCAGCAGCTGGACATGCTCGGCAAGCTCGACAACGACACGCTGCTGGCCCGTCGTTATGAGCGCTTGATGAGCTACGGTCTCTGATGCACCGCTGGGGGCGCAAAGCGCCCCCAACGCTTTCAAGCCGCGTGAGGCTCCAATGATCAACCTCACCCCTTGGCTCAATGCCCCTGCCTGGTACATCGCCTTCTCCGGTGGCCTCGACTCCACCGTCCTCCTGCACTGGCTGGCCGACTACGCCCGCATCCACGCAACGCCGCCGCTCCATGCCATCCACATCCACCACGGCCTGCAACCTGCCGCCGATGTCTGGCCAGGCCATTGCACCGCGGTGTGTGAGCGGCTGGGCATCGAACTCACCGTCATCCACGTTCAGGTCCCTGCCGGGGCGAGCCTGGAGCAGGCTGCGCGCGATGCTCGGTATGCGGCATTCGAGACCGTTCTTGGCGCGGGCGACGTCCTTTTCACGGGGCAGCACTGTGATGATCAGGCCGAAACCTTACTGTTCCGGCTTCTGCGCGGTGCCGGCCTGCGTGGCCTGGCCGCAATGCCGCAGCAGCGCCCGCTGGGGCGCGGCCGCGTGGTCAGGCCGCTGCTCAACGTTTCTCGCGCGCAGTTGCATGAATATGCACAAACCCATGGGTTGATCTGGGCCGAAGATCCGTCCAACGCAGATACGGCCTTTGCCCGCAACTTCCTGCGCGCAGAGGTGTTCCCGCTATTGCAGCAGCGTTGGCCGAAGGCCAGCCAGGTCCTGGCTCGCGGTGCCGAGCATCTGGGTGAGGCGCTAGGGCTGCTTGATGAGTTGGCCCAGGCTGACCTGGCCGTGGCCCGGGAGGGGGCGCCTGCCATGTGGTCAGGGATCGACTCGCTTGACCTCGCGAGCCTGGTGGCGCTTTCGCCAGCCCGTCAGCGCAATGCCCTGCAATATTGGTTGAGCCTGCGCACCCGCCTGCCCGACACCCGGCATTGGGCCGGTTGGGCGGCCCTGCGTGATGCGGCAGTCGATTCCCAGCCTGCCTGGCAGCTGACCGACGGCAAGCTGGAGCGCAGCCACGGGCGGATCTGGTGGTTGTGTGGCGACTGGCTGCAGCCTGTCGGCGGGACGCTGCGCTGGGAGATGCCCGGTAGCCCGTTGCCATTGCCCGGGAACGGCAGCGTCAGCCTCCAGGGCGCCCCGCTAGGTGATTTGCGCATCGCCTACCGCCAGGGCGGGGAAGTGCTGGACATACCAGGGCGGGGCAAGCGCGACCTCAAGCGCCTGCTCAATGAGCTGCACGTCCCGCACTTCGTGCGACCGCGCCTGCCACTGCTGTATCGTGGCGAGCGCTTGCTGGCAGTGGCCAATCTGCCCCGATTGGCGCAGGCCGATTGCCAGCTCCACTGGCAGCCTCCGACGAACGCGCAAGGTTTGAGCTGAAGGGTACATTCCGGTAGACTACCCTCCCTTCTTGATACAACTTCTGTGCGTTCCTCGGAAACACGGCAGTTGCCGATTACCACGCAGTTTTTTGCTGGGCTGATTCTGGAAATGACGAGCGAGCTCCATGCCGGGGTTAACCCTGGTCTGTACAGACGCGGCAGTTTTTCGAGATGCACTGTGATTGACGCAGGTGATCGGGGGCTTCGGCCTTCCTTCGCTTTCTCCGGCGGCGCTGGCCGCCTTAACGCAGACTTCTAGGGTTTTTCATGACGCGCTACATATTCGTCACGGGCGGTGTTGTTTCTTCATTGGGGAAAGGCATTGCCTCGGCTTCCCTGGCGGCCATCCTGGAAGCGCGGGGGCTAAAGGTCACCATGCTCAAGCTGGATCCGTACATCAACGTCGATCCTGGCACCATGAGTCCGTTCCAGCACGGTGAAGTATTCGTCACCCACGACGGCGCCGAGACCGACCTCGACCTGGGCCACTACGAGCGGTTCATCCGCACGACCATGACCCAGAACAACAACTTCACCACCGGCCGCATCTACGAGCACGTGCTGCGCAAAGAGCGTCGTGGTGATTACCTGGGCGCGACCATCCAGGTCATCCCGCACATCACCGACGAGATCAAGCGTCGCATCATCAAGGGCGCCGGCGATGCCGATGTGGCCCTGGTGGAAATCGGTGGTACCGTGGGCGACATCGAGTCGCAGCCGTTCCTCGAGGCGATCCGCCAGTTGCGCTTCGAAGTCGGCGCCAAGCGCGCGATGCTGATGCACCTGACGCTGGTGCCGTACATCGCCACCGCTGGTGAGACCAAGACCAAGCCGACTCAGCACTCGGTCAAGGAACTGCGCTCCATCGGCCTGCAGCCTGACGTGCTGGTCTGCCGCTCCGACCACCCGATCGACAACTCGTCGCGCCGCAAGATCGCCCAGTTCACCAACGTTGAAGAGCGTGCGGTGATTGCCCTTGAAGACGCCGACACCATCTACAAGATCCCGGGCATTCTGCATGCCCAGGGTCTGGACGATTTCGTCGTCGAGCGCTTCGGCCTGCAGTGCAGCAGCGCCGACCTGTCCGAGTGGGACAAGGTAGTCGACGCCAAGCTCAACCCTGAGCACGAAGTGACCATCGCCATGGTCGGCAAATACATGGAGCTGCTGGACGCGTACAAGTCGCTGATCGAAGCGATGAGCCACGCCGGCATCACCAACCGCACCAAGGTCAACCTGCGTTACATCGATTCCGAAGATATCGAAAACCAGGGCACCAGCCTGCTCGAAGGCGCAGACGCCATTCTGGTACCGGGCGGTTTCGGCCTGCGTGGCGTGGAAGGCAAGATCACCGCGGTGCAGTATGCCCGTGAGAACAAGGTGCCATACCTGGGTATCTGCCTGGGCATGCAAGTTGCCGTGATCGAATTCGCCCGCAATGTGATGGGCTGGAAAGACGCCAACTCCACCGAGTTCGATCGCAACAGCGGCCACCCGGTCGTTGGCCTGATCACCGAGTGGGCCGATGCCACTGGCGCTGTCGAGACCCGTACCGAAGCCTCCGACCTGGGTGGCACCATGCGCCTGGGTGCGCAGGATTGCCAACTGGCTGCCGGCTCCAAGGTGCATGACTGCTATGGCAAGGACGTGATCACCGAGCGCCATCGTCACCGCTACGAAGTGAACAACAACCTGCTGCCGCAACTGGTCGATGCTGGCCTGGTGGTATCCGGTCGTTCCGAAGACGGTGCGCTGGTTGAAGTGGTCGAGTCCAAGGACCACCCGTGGTTCGTCGCCTGCCAGTTCCACCCCGAGTTCACCTCGACCCCGCGTGATGGCCACCCGCTGTTCAGCGGCTTCGTCAAGGCTGCTCTGGCGCAGAAGAACAAGGCCTGAGCCCAGGCTTTGTGAGTTTTCCGACGGTATAAACCGCGCAAAGCTCATTTCTCGGGTAAAGTACCGTCCGTTCTGCCCCTGACCCGCCGGTCAGGGGCTGCTTCTGCCAGGCCTGCCTGCTGCATCTACGCCTGGTGCAAGGCAAGAATTTCCTAAAGCTGCGTTGTTTTCGTCAATTCTGGAGTGCTTACAACAATGGCAAAAATCGTCGACATCAAAGGTCGTGAAGTTCTCGATTCGCGTGGCAACCCCACCGTGGAAGCCGATGTACTGCTCGACAACGGCATCATCGGCAGCGCTTGCGCGCCGTCCGGTGCTTCCACCGGCTCGCGCGAAGCGCTGGAGCTGCGTGATGGCGACAAGAGCCGTTACATGGGCAAGGGCGTGCTGAAAGCTGTTGGCAACATCAACGGCCCGATCCGTGACCTGCTGCTGGGCAAGGACCCTTCCGACCAGAAGGCTCTGGACCGCGCCATGATCGAACTGGACGGTACCGAGAACAAGGCCAAGCTGGGCGCCAACGCCATCCTGGCTGTTTCCCTGGCTGCTGCCAAGGCTGCTGCCCAGGACCAGGACCTGCCGCTGTACGCGCACATCGCCAACCTCAACGGCACCCCAGGCCAGTATTCGATGCCGGTTCCGATGATGAACATCATCAACGGTGGCGAGCACGCCGACAACAACGTCGACATCCAGGAGTTCATGGTGCAGCCGGTTGGCGCCAAGACCTTCTCCGATGGCCTGCGCATGGGCACCGAGATCTTCCATCACCTCAAGGCTGTGCTCAAGGCCCGTGGCCTGAACACCGCAGTGGGTGACGAAGGTGGCTTCGCGCCGAACCTGGCTTCCAACGAAGACGCCCTGGGCGCCATCGCTGAAGCCGTGGAAAAAGCCGGCTACAAACTGGGCACCGACGTGACCCTGGCCCTCGACTGCGCGGCCTCCGAATTCTACGAAGACGGCAAGTACAACCTGTCCGGCGAAGGCAAGTCGTTCGACGCCGAAGGCTTTGCCGACTACCTGAAAGGCCTCACCGAGCGCTTCCCGATCATCTCGATCGAAGACGGTCTGGATGAGTCCGACTGGGCTGGCTGGAAGATCCTCACCGACAAGATCGGCGAGAAGGTGCAACTGGTCGGTGACGACCTGTTCGTGACCAACACCAAGATCCTCAAGGAAGGCATCGAGAAGGGCATCGGTAACTCGATCCTGATCAAGTTCAACCAGATCGGCTCGCTGACCGAAACCCTGGAAGCCATCCAGATGGCCAAGGCCGCAGGCTACACCGCTGTGATCTCGCATCGCTCCGGTGAAACCGAAGACTCGACCATTGCCGACCTGGCTGTGGGTACCGCCGCTGGCCAGATCAAGACCGGCTCGCTGTGCCGTTCCGACCGCGTCTCCAAGTACAACCAGTTGCTGCGCATCGAAGAACAACTGGGCGCCAAAGCGGTTTACCGCGGTCGTGCCGAGTTTCGCGGCTAAGCAAGAGATGGTAAAAAGACAGCAGCCGAAGCTGTCGGAACTTTCTTACTGAAATTTCTGACACATGATGCGGGTTTCTGTCGACGAAGCCTGGCCTCGGCCAGGCTTCGTGCTATTTGAGGTCTGCCTGTTCGCGGCGGTCTTTTTAACCTGGATACCTTGATGCGCAGTCCCTATTGGTTGTTCCTTGTCCTGCTCCTGCTGCTTGGTGGCCTGCAGTACCGCCTGTGGGTGGGTAACGGCAGCCTGGCGCAAGTGGCTGAGCTCAAGCAGCAGATCGACGAGCAGCATGCCGAGAACGAGCGGCTGCTGGAGCGTAACCGCGTGCTCTATGCCGAGGTCCTGGAATTGAAAAAAGGTATGGAGACCGTTGAAGAACGGGCTCGTCACGAATTGGGGATGGTCAAAGAGGGTGAAACCCTCTTCCAGCTGCCGCAAAAATGATCGAAACCCTACCGGCCTTCTGGGCCGTGATTCCTGCTGCGGGCGTAGGTGCCCGCATGGCTGCCGACCGCCCCAAGCAGTATTTGCAATTGGGTGGGCAGACCCTTCTCGAGCATAGCCTCGACTGTTTTCTCGGCCATCCGACGCTCAAGGGCGTTGTGGTCAGCATTGCTGCGGATGATCCTTACTGGCCTGGCTTGCGCTGCGCCAGCGATCCCCGCATCCAGCGTGCGTCAGGTGGGCGGGAGCGTGCCGACTCGGTGCTCAATGCCCTGTTGCTGTTGCATGCCCAAGGTGCGGCGGACGCTGACTGGGTGTTGGTGCACGATGCGGCGCGGCCGAACCTGGCACGCACGGATCTTGACCGTCTGTTGTCGCAGTTGGCTGATGACCCGGTAGGAGGGCTGCTGGCAGTTCCTGCACGCGATACCCTGAAGCGGGCCGATGCCAGCGGGCGAGTCAGCGCTACCGTGGATCGCAGCACCATCTGGCAGGCCTTTACGCCTCAAATGTTCCGCCTGGGGGCTCTGCATCGGGCCTTGGCCGAGTGCCTGGTGTCCGATGTGGTGGTCACCGATGAAGCTTCGGCCATCGAATGGTCCGGCCAGGCGCCGCGGCTGATCGAAGGGCGCAGCGACAACATCAAGGTGACCCGCCCGGAAGACCTGGAGTGGCTGCGCCAGCGTTGGTCAGGGCGCCGCTGAGATTGCCGGGTCCGCCTCACGGCCCAATCGCCGGCAAGCCGGCCACAGGTTACCCCGCTGCTCTCAAGTTCAGCGCAAACCCAGTGGGGGCTTGCCGGCGATTGGGCCGCAAAGCGGACCCGGTAAACTGTCAGACCATTCGGTACTCAGGCATCCCCGCCAACCCTTCCTTCAGATAATCCACCAGCCGCCGAACCTTGGGCGACAGGTGCCGCTGCTGCGGATACAGCGCCCACACCGCCGTATTGGGCGGCTGATGCGCCTCCAGCAACGACACCAGCGCGCCGCTGTTGAGGTGTTCCAGTACGTAGTAATCCGGCAGCTGACACAGCCCCATTCCCAGCAAAGCGGCATCCAGCACCGCCTGGCCACTGTTGCACCGCCAGTTGCCCTGCACCCGCTGGCTGATCTCGCGCCCGTCCTGTTGCAACGCCCACAGGTCCGTGCTGCCCACCAGGCAGTTGTGCCGGGCCAGTTCCGACAGGCTGTGCGGGCGGCCATAGCGTTCCAGATAAGCGGGCGACGCGCACAGGTACATGCGCCGTGGCGCCAGGCGCGTCGCCACCAACCTCGAATCGGCAAGCCGCCCCAGGCGAATCGCCAGGTCCATGCCTTCGTGCAGCAGGTCCAGCGTTCGGTTGCTCAACTCCACTTCAACCCGCAACTGTGGATACAGCGCCATGAAGCGCGTCACCAGCGGCACGATGAAGCGCTCGCCATAAGCCACAGCACAGGTCATGCGCAATAGCCCCTTGGGTTCGCTGGCCAAGTCGCCCATGGCACGCAGTGCTTCTTCACGGCCATCCTGCAGGCGTTGGCAATGTTGCAGGAATGTCTGCCCAGCCTCACTCAGGGTCACGCGACGCGTACTGCGATACAGCAGGCGGGTTTGCAAGCGCTCCTCAAGGCGGGCGATCTGCCGGCTTATATGCGACGACGATACCCCCATGCGCTCGGCGGCGGCCGTGAATTGGCCTGATTCGGCCACGGCTACGAATTCATCGATGCCTTCCCACCGACTGATCATTGATTATCCCTGCACGGCAATAATGTTTTGTCTTTGCCACGATTATTCATCAAAACAAGCTGAATTACACTGCATGTCTGAACTGACCCTTTGTCTGGAGACCTTTGATGATCAAGTCCCGTGCCGCTGTAGCCTTCGAGCCCAAGAAACCTCTGGAAATTGTCGAAGTGGACGTGGCCATGCCAAAGGCTGGCGAAGTCCTGCTGCGCGTGGTGGCCAGCGGTGTTTGCCACACCGACGCCTATACCCTCTCGGGTGCTGACCCGGAAGGTATCTTCCCTTCGATTCTGGGCCATGAAGGTGGCGCGATTGTCGAGGCGGTAGGTGAGGGCGTCACCTCCGTGGCGGTCGGCGATCACGTGATCCCGCTGTATACCCCTGAATGTGGTCAGTGCAAATTCTGCCGCTCGGGCAAGACCAACCTGTGCCAGGCCATTCGTGCCACCCAGGGCAAGGGGTTGATGCCGGACGGCACCACCCGTTTCTCGTACAAGGGCCAACAGCTGTTCCACTACATGGGCACCTCGACCTTCTCCGAGTACACCGTGCTGCCGGAAATCTCCGTCGCCAAGATCCAGAAGCAAGCGCCGCTGGAAAAGGTCTGCCTGCTCGGTTGCGGCGTGACCACCGGTATCGGTGCGGTGCTCAACACTGCCAAGGTCAAGCCGGGTGACACAGTGGCCATCTTCGGCCTGGGCGGCATCGGCCTGTCGGCGGTCATAGGCGCAGTCAAAGCCAAGGCATCGCGCATCATCGCCATCGACATCAACCCGGCCAAGTTCGAGATCGCCCGTCAACTGGGCGCCACCGACTGCATCAATCCGAAAGAATACGATCGCCCGATCCAGGAAGTGATCGTCGACCTTACCGATGGCGGCGTGGACTTTTCGTTCGAATGTATCGGCAACGTGCAACTGATGCGCGCGGCCCTGGAGTGCTGCCACAAGGGTTGGGGTGAGTCGGTGATCATCGGTGTCGCCGGTGCCGGCCAGGAAATCGCCACTCGCCCGTTCCAGCTGGTGACCGGTCGCGTCTGGCGCGGTTCTGCCTTCGGTGGCGTGCGCGGCCGTACCGAACTGCCAAGCTACGTGGAAATGTCCGAGAAGGGCGAGATTCCGCTGGACACCTTCATCACGCATACCATGGGCCTTGAAGATATCAACAAGGCGTTCGACCTGATGCATGAAGGCAAGAGCATCCGCAGCGTGATCCACTTCTGAGGTGAGCCATGAGCCTGGATAACATCTCCTGCCAGAAAAGCTTCGGCGGCTGGCACAAGCGTTACCGGCATCACTCCAAGGTGCTGGGTTGCGACATGGTGTTCGCCGTTTACCTGCCGCCGCAGGCCGAACAGGGCGAAAAGCTGCCAGTGCTGTACTGGCTCAGCGGCCTGACCTGCACCGACGAGAACTTCATGCAGAAGGCCGGCGCCCAGCGCCTGGCCGCCGAGCTTGGCCTGATCATCGTCGCGCCCGATACCAGCCCGCGTGGCGAGCAGGTGCCGGGCGACCCTGACGGCGCCTGGGACTTCGGCCTGGGCGCCGGCTTCTACCTCAATGCCACCCAGCAGCCTTGGGCGAAGCACTACCGCATGCACGACTATGTGGTCCAGGAGCTGCCAGAGCTGATCGAGGCGCACTTCCCGGCCTCGGATCAGCGCAGCATCAGTGGCCACTCCATGGGTGGGCACGGCGCGCTGGTCTGCGCCCTGCGCAACCCGGGGCGCTACCGCTCTGTATCGGCGTTCTCGCCGATCAGCAATCCGATGGATTGCCCTTGGGGTGAAAAGGCCTTCAGCCGTTATCTGGGTGAAGACCGGGCGCGCTGGCGCGAGTGGGATGCCAGTGTGCTGCTTGCCGAGACGCCAGCGGGCGAATGCCCGCCGTTGCTGGTGGATCAGGGCGACCGTGACGACTTCCTTGCCAAGCAGCTCAAGCCTGAAGCGCTGGAGCAGGCGGCCCGCAAAGGGGGGCATGCGTTGAGCCTGCGCCTGCAACCTGGCTATGACCATAGCTATTACTTCATCGCCAGCTTCATCGATGAGCACCTGCGCCACCACGCAGTGGCACTTGGCCGGGGGTAGGGCTGCAGCTACACGCTGCAAGCTTCAAGCCGCAAGAAAGTGCGGGCAGCACAACGCCTGCTTTTTGCTTGTGGCTTGCAGCTTGCAGCTTGCAGCTCCAAATGAAGGTAGAATCACGCCCTGACTCAATCAGGGCGTTTTTCTATGCGTATTGGCCACGGCTACGATGTGCACCGTTTTTGCGACGGTGATTTCATTACCCTGGGTGGGGTGCGTATCCCCCACAAATACGGCCTCCTGGCCCATTCCGACGGTGACGTGCTGCTGCATGCCCTGAGCGATGCCTTGCTTGGCGCGGCGGGGCTTGGGGACATCGGCAAGCACTTCCCCGATACCGACCCGCAATTCAAGGGTGCCGACAGCCGTGTGCTGCTGCGCCATGTGATCGGCATCGTCCAGGCCAAAGGCTGGAAAGTCGGTAATGTCGACGCCACCATCGTTGCCCAGGCGCCGAAAATGGCTCCGCATATCGAAACCATGCGCCAACGGATCGCCGAGGACCTGCAGGTCGAACTCGACCAGGTCAACGTCAAGGCCACTACCACCGAGAAACTCGGTTTCACCGGCCGCGAGGAGGGTATCGCCGTGCACGCGGTCGCCCTGCTGCTGCCAGCATGACCGAACTGGAACTGCTGGGCCCGCGCGCATCGGGCCAACCCCTAGGCACTGCGATACTCAAGGCTGTGGCCGAAGACTTCCAGGTCGATGAGGTGCTGGACATTCCGCTTTCGGGCCAGGGCGAGCACCTGTGGTTGTGGGTTGAGAAGCGCGACCTCAATACTGAGGAAGCTGCCCGCCGCCTGGCGCGAGCCGCTGGTGTGCCGGTGCGCTCGATCAGCTACGCCGGCCTCAAGGACCGCCAGGCCCTGACGCGCCAGTGGTTCAGCCTGCACCTGCCTGGCAAGGCAGACCCCGACCTGTCGCGTGCCGAAGATGCCACCCTGCGTGTGCTCAAGCAGGTGCGTCACCAGCGCAAACTGCAGCGCGGCGCCCATTCGGCCAATGGCTTCACCCTGCGCCTTACGGCGCTGGCGGCTGATCATGCTGCCCTCGATGCCCGCCTGCAGACGCTCAAACAGCAGGGTGTGCCGAACTACTTCGGCGGCCAGCGTTTCGGGCATGGCGGCGGCAATGTCCAGGATGCCCAGCACTGGGCTGCCCGCAAGGCCCTGCCCGAGCAGCGCAACGTGCGTTCGCGGCTGCTCTCGGCTGCCCGCAGCTACCTGTTCAACCAGGTACTGGCTGCCCGCGTTGCCGACGGCAGCTGGCAGCGGGCCCAAATCGGTGACCTGTTGGCATTCACCGATAGCCGCAGTTTTTTTTCGGCGGGTGAACAGGAATGCTCAGACCCTCGCCTGGCCATTCTGGACTTGCATCCTACCGGCCCGATGTGGGGCGAAGGCCCTTCTCCTGCGGCCGGCGCGGCCGCGACGCTGGAGACGACGATAGGCGAGCAGCATGCATTGCTGTGCCAATGGTTGGCCAATGCAGGCATGAGTCACGAACGGCGCATCCTGCGGCTCCCTATTGGCGGCCTGACGTGGCATTATCCCGAGCCTGATATCCTGCAACTGGAATTCGTCCTTCCGGCCGGATGCTTCGCCACCGTGGTGGTGCGCGAACTCGTCGATCTGGTGCCGGCAGGGCAGACGGACAGCCCATGCGTATTCTGATTTCGAATGACGACGGTGTTACGGCACCTGGCCTCGCCGCGCTCCACGGTGCGCTGGTGGATTATGCCGAGTGCGTGGTGATCGCCCCGGATCAAGACAAGAGCGGCGCCGGCAGTTCGCTGACGCTGGACCGGCCGTTGCACCCGCAAACCCTGGCCAACGGTTTCATCAGCCTCAATGGCACGCCCACCGATTGCGTGCACCTGGGGCTCAATGGCCTGTTGCCGGAAACACCGGACATGGTTGTCTCGGGGATCAACCTCGGTGCCAACCTGGGGGATGACGTGATCTATTCCGGCACGGTCGCTGCCGCGCTGGAGGGGCGCTTCCTCGGCGGTACGTCGTTGGCATTCTCGTTACTGTCGCGTCTGCCCGACAACCTGCCGACTGCAGCGTTCATCGCCCGCCGGCTGGTCGAGGCGCAGTCACGCCTGGAACTGCCGCCGCGTACGGTCCTCAACGTCAATATTCCCAACCTGCCGCTGGAGCACATCCGTGGCATACAGGTCACCCGTCTCGGTCACCGGGCGCGGGCGGCGGCACCGACCAAGGTGGTCAACCCGCGCGGCAAGGAAGGCTACTGGATCGCCGTGGCCGGTGATGCCGAGGACGGTGGGCCGGGTACCGACTTCCACGCGGTGATGCAAGGTTACGTGTCGATCACCCCGCTGCAACTGGACCGCACCTTCAACGATGCCTTCGAGCAGCTCCACGGTTGGCTGGAGGGCGTGCTCTGATGCGCGAACAGGACGATCTGCAGCGCCGAGGTATCGGCATGACCTCCCAGCGTACCCGCGAGCGCCTGATCCAGCGCTTGTGCGAAGAGGGTGTATCGAACCCCAAGGTGCTCGATGCCATCCGCCGTACGCCGCGCCATCTGTTCGTCGATGAGGCCCTGGCCCACCGCGCCTACGAAGACACCGCGCTGCCAATCGGGCACAACCAGACCATCTCCCAGCCATTCATGGTCGCACACATGAGTGAGCTGCTACTGGAGGCCGGGCCGCTGGACAAGGTGCTGGAGATCGGTACCGGCTCCGGTTACCAGACGGCCATCCTTGCCCAACTGGTGGAGCGGGTGTTCTCGGTGGAGCGCATCAAGGTCCTGCAGGACCGAGCCAAGGAACGCCTGGTCGAATTGAACCTGCGCAACGTGGTGTTCCGCTGGGGGGATGGGTGCGACGGCTGGCAGGCGCTGGCCCCCTACAACGGCATCATCGTTACCGCCGTGGCGCCGGAAGTGCCGCAGGCACTGCTCGACCAGCTGGCTCCTGGTGGGCGAATGGTCATCCCGGTAGGCCCTGCTGGTGAAGTCCAGCAGTTGATGCTTATCGTGCGTGAGGAGCAGGGCTTCTCTCGCCGTGTACTGGGCGCTGTGCGCTTTGTACCGCTGCTCAATGGCCCGGTGGCTTGAGCTGCAGGGAATATTTGTGGTGGCGACGAATTCTTGCCGCATCGCCCTGTCTATCTGGCGGGGCATCCCGGCTCTTTACTGAGCCTGTGCACCGAGCCTGCCAATGCAGTGGCGCTCGGTTATAATTGCAACATTATTGCATTTCTTTCTGTATTTTCGATTTTCGGCACCATGAGGGGAGCGCGGGTGGGGCACACAGTCATTCGGCAGCGCAAGGATTGGTTGGGTTTCAAGCTTCTGGTGATTGCACTGGCCATGGGCGCCCTGCTGACGGGTTGCTCCAGCACCGGCTCGGGCGGCGCACGCGTGGTCGACCGCAGCAATGCGGCGCCCAAGCGGCCGACCGTGACCTCCGGGCAGTATGTGGTCAAACCAGGCGATACGCTGTTCTCCATTGCGTTTCGCTACGGCTGGGACTACAAGGAGCTCGCCGCACGCAATGGCATCGCTGCCCCGTACACCATCCGGCCTGGCCAGGCGATCCGCTTCAGCAGCGGCGCTACCGGCAGTACCACGGTGGTGTCCAGCCCCTCTTCTTCGAGCAGGACGACGGTCATTCGTCGCCCCGTTGGAAAACCTATCACGGCGCCCGCCAGCGGCGGGAAAACGACGCCAACAACGCGAACCACGCCTACGCCGGTCGTTACCACGGTGCCCGCCGCAGAGCGCGCGGTGGGCGGTTGGACCTGGCCTGCAAATGGCGTGCTGATTGGAAAATTCGCTTCAAACGGTAGTTTGAATAAAGGCATTGATATCGCCGGTGATTTGGGACAGCCTGTTTTTGCTGCGTCTGATGGTGCGGTGGTCTACGCCGGGAGTGGCTTGCGGGGCTACGGCGAACTGATCATCATCAAGCACAGCGATACCTACGTCAGTGCCTACGGTCACAACCGCAGGCTGTTGGTTCGGGAGGGGCAGAAGGTCAAGGCAGGGCAGTCGATTGCTGAAATGGGGTCCACGGGCACTGATCGGGTGAAGCTGCATTTCGAGATTCGCCGCCAGGGCAAACCCGTCGATCCTCTCCAGTTCCTGCCACGGCGTTGATTGTTGTCCCCGGCCTGTTCCTCTGAAGTAGAGGGGAGAGGCTCCAGCGATGCCAGGGATGCAGGCGCCGCTCGAGTCTGAGTTCGAACTCAGCAAAGGACTATAACAATGGCTCTCAATAAAGAAGCGCCGGAGTTTGACATCGACGATGACGTTCTCCTGATGGAGACGGGCATCGTTTTGGAAACGGATGTGGTGTCAGACGAACCTGCTGTACCGTCGGTTCGGACCAGGGCCAAGTCAGGCTCTACGCTCAAGCAGCATAAATACATCGATTACAGCCGGGCGCTCGATGCCACCCAGTTGTACCTCAACGAGATCGGTTTCTCGCCTCTGCTTTCACCGGAAGAGGAAGTTCACTTCGCGCGGCTGTCGCAGAAGGGTGACCCAGCCGGGCGCAAGCGCATGATCGAAAGCAACCTGCGCCTGGTTGTGAAAATCGCCCGTCGTTACGTGAACCGCGGCCTGTCCTTGCTCGATCTCATCGAGGAGGGGAACCTGGGTTTGATTCGTGCAGTCGAGAAGTTCGACCCGGAGCGCGGTTTCCGTTTCTCGACCTATGCGACGTGGTGGATCCGCCAGACCATCGAGCGGGCGATCATGAACCAGACCCGCACCATTCGTCTGCCGATCCACGTGGTCAAGGAGCTCAACGTCTACCTGCGTGCCGCGCGGGAGTTGACCCAAAAGCTCGACCACGAACCTTCCCCTGAAGAGATCGCCACCCTGCTGGAAAAACCCGTTGCCGAGGTCAAGCGCATGCTTGGTCTTAACGAACGGGTATCGTCGGTGGATGTTTCGCTCGGGCCAGATTCGGACAAGACCCTGCTCGATACACTCACCGACGATCGTCCTACCGACCCGTGCGAGCTGCTGCAGGATGACGACCTGTCACAGAGCATCGACCAGTGGCTGGGCGAGCTCACCGACAAGCAGCGCGAAGTGGTGGTACGCCGTTTTGGTCTGCGCGGGCATGAAAGCAGCACCTTGGAGGATGTAGGCCTGGAAATCGGCCTTACCCGCGAGCGAGTGCGGCAGATTCAGGTAGAGGGGCTCAAGCGCCTGCGTGAGATCCTGGAGAAGAATGGCCTGTCCAGTGAGTCGCTGTTCCAGTAAGCACTGCATGCCGGTATGCAAAAACGCCCTGATGACCTCGGGGCGTTTTTTTATGCGCAGGCCAGAGCGGCTGGCAATTATCTGGGGGTGATCAATGTGTAACTTGCTACCCCTGATGCACTGCGTGTAAGCCTTTGCTTACTTGTTGTGTAAGCCATACACGTAAAGGCCAGTAAATCATTGTCGTTTCCAGATCTGTTTTTTTCTCAACTAACTGAAATAATTGAACTTTTCAGATTTGTGGAAATGTGTCCCCGGTAATGTCTTGTGAGGGTTCGCGGTTGCCTGCGCTGCAGAACTCGCTAGTATTCGAACTGTGCACACGGACATGCACAGGCGTTCAGGAAGAACGCCAAGGACATCGCAAGACGCGATTCATCAGGACGATGTTTAGGACAAGCAGGGACTACGGAAAAAATGTGGGCGGGTCAAACCGCCCCTTTTTTTGCCCGCAGAAAATGAAAAAGGCCCGTTGCGGGCCTTTTTCGTATCTGGGCGATTAACGTTCCAGATCGGCGATCTTGCCAGGCTTGCCATCCCACTCTTCGGCGTCAGGCAGGGCATCCTTACGCTCGGTGATGTTCGGCCAGATCTCCGCCAGCTCGGCATTGAGCTCAAGGAAGTTCTCCATGCCCGCAGGCACTTCGTCTTCCGAGAAGATGGCCTGGGCCGGGCATTCAGGCTCGCACAGTGCGCAGTCGATGCACTCGTCCGGGTGAATGACCAGGAAGTTCGGGCCTTCGTAGAAGCAGTCCACCGGACAGACTTCCACGCAGTCGGTGTATTTGCATTTGATGCAGTTGTCGGTGACGACGAAGGTCATTTCTAGTTCTCTCCTCAGGCAACGGCGGCGGCCCTTCCTCTCAGGGCCGCGCGGTTTACGGGCATGTGGCTGCAGGCCAGGCTAATAACCTGCAGCACCAGCAAACCGCGGCGGATTCTACCAGCTTGTAGTGCCCGCCGTTATAACAGGTTCTTTAGTTGATATAGCATTTCGATAGCTTGACGCGGGGTCATGTCGTCCAGCTCCAGCTTGCCCAGCTTCTCGATGGCCGGGTGTGGCAGGCTGGCGAACAGGTCGCTCTGGTGCGGTGCTTGTGGCTCGCCCTTGGCTTTGTTCGACACGGGTTGTTCGTGGGGCAGGCTGCTGGTCTCCAGCCGGCCCAGGTGCTCGCGCGCCCGCTGGATGACCGGCGACGGCACGCCTGCCAGTTGCGCCACGGCCAGGCCGTAGCTCTGGCTGGCGGGGCCAGGCAGCACATGGTGCAGGAACACGATGCGCTCGTTGTGTTCGGTAGCGTTCAGGTGGACGTTGGCCACCAGTGGTTCGCTTTCCGGCAGTACGGTCAGCTCGAAGTAGTGTGTGGCGAACAGCGTGTATGCACGCAGCTGCGCCAGGCGCTCTGCAGCCGCCCAGGCCAGCGACAAGCCGTCGAAGGTGCTGGTGCCACGGCCGACTTCGTCCATCAGTACCAGGCTGCGGTCAGTGGCGTTGTGCAGAATGTTGGCGGTTTCGCTCATCTCGACCATGAACGTCGAACGACCGCCAGCCAGATCGTCGCTGGAGCCGATACGGGTGAAGATGCGATCGACCAACGACAGTTCGCAACTGGCCGCCGGAACGAAACTGCCGATGTGCGCCATCAGCACGATCAGTGCGGTCTGGCGCATGTAGGTGGATTTACCACCCATGTTCGGGCCGGTGATGATCAGCATCCGGGTGCTGTTGTCCAGGCCCAGGTCGTTGGCTACGAACGGCGTGGTCAGTACCTGTTCGACCACCGGGTGACGCCCCTGATCGATGCGCAGGCAAGGTTCGTCGACGAAACGGGGGCAGTTAAGGTCCAGGTTGAGCGCCCGCTCGGCAAGGTTGCTCAGCACGTCCAGCTCGGCCAGCGCAGCGGCGCTGTCCTGCAGCGGTGCAAGGTGGCTGATGAGGGTCTCGAGCAACGCGTCGTACAGCATTTTTTCGCGGGCCAGGGCGCGGCTCTTGGCCGACAGCGCCTTGTCCTCGAAAGCCTTGAGCTCCGGGGTGATGAAACGCTCGGCCCCTTTGAGGGTCTGGCGACGAATGTAGTCGCCCGGGGCCTGTTCGGCTTGCTTGGTCGGCAGCTCGATGAAGTAGCCATGCACGCGGTTGTAGCCGACTTTCAGGTTGGCAAGACCGGTGCGGGCCTTCTCGCGGGCTTCCAGGTCGATCAGGAACTGGCCGGCGTTCTCGCTGATCGCCAGCAGATCGTCCAGCTCGTTGTCATAGCCGGCCTTGAGTACGCCGCCGTCGCGGATCACTGCTGGCGGGTTGTCGATGATTGCCCGCTCCAGCAGGCTGGCCAGCTCCGGGTAGGTGCCGGTGATGGCCGCCAGGCGCGCCAGGTGTGGGGCTTCCAGCTCAGCCATGGCGTTCTGCAGTTCGGGCAGGGCGCCGAGGGCATCACGCAGGCGCGCCAGGTCGCGCGGGCGGGCATTGCGCAGGCCGATACGGGCGAGGATCCGCTCGATATCGCCAATTTCCTTGAGTTGCGGCTGCAGTTTTTCGAAGCGGTAGCCATCGAGCAGGCAGCGAATCGAATCCTGGCGCGCCTGCAAGACCTTGAGGTCGCGCAGCGGACGGTTCAGCCACCGGGTCAGCAGGCGGCTGGCCATCGCGGTCTGGCAGCGATCGATCACCGACTGCAAGGTATTGTCGCGACCACCTGCCAGGTTGATGTCCAGCTCCAGGTTGCGGCGGCTGGCCCCGTCGAGGATCACGGTGTCGTCCAGGCGCTCGTGGCGCAAGCTGCGCAGGTGGGGCAGGGCGGTGCGTTGGGTTTCCTTGGCGTAGGTCAGCAGGCAGCCGGCGGCGCCGATGGCCAGGGTCAGCTTGTCGCAACCAAAGCCCTTGAGGTCTTTGGTTGCGAACTGCTGGCACAGAGCCTTGCGTGCCGAGTCGCGGTCGAAGTCCCAAGGGGCTCGTCGGCGTGCGCCTGGGCGTTTCTCGGCCGGCAGGTCGCGTGGCCAGTCGTCGGGGATCAGCAGCTCGACAGGGTTGATGCGTTCAAGCTCGGCCAGCAGGTTTTCCCAGCCCTTGATTTCTTGCACGCTGAAATTGCCGCTGGTGATATCCAGCACCGCCAGGCCAAACAGGCGCTCATCCCCCAGCAGTGCGGCAATCAGGTTGTCGCGGCGCTCGTCGAGCAACGCTTCGTCGCTGACCGTGCCCGGGGTGATGATGCGCACCACCTGACGCTCTACCGGGCCCTTGCTGGTGGCGGGGTCACCGATCTGCTCGCAGATCACCACCGACTCGCCGAGCTTGACCAGCTTGGCCAGGTAGCCTTCCAGCGAGTGGAACGGAATTCCGCACATGGGGATCGACTGGCCGGCTGACTGGCCACGGGCTGTCAGGGTGATATCCAGCAGTTTTGCGGCTTTTTTCGCATCTTCGTAGAAGATTTCGTAAAAGTCGCCCATGCGGTAGAACATCAGCTGGTCCGGGTGCTGGTTTTTCAGCTTCCAGTACTGCTGCATCATTGGGGTGTGTGCGGAAAGATCAGACATTCAGGGCCTTACAGCGGGGATCTGGTTGGCGATTGTAAAACCGGCAATGGTACAGGCTTTTTGGCCGAGATGCAGGCGGCGGGCAAGTGCCCTCGCGCCCCAGCTGCATGGATTGCATTTCCTGCGGCGGCGCTGCATTATGCATGCTATGCAAAAACGCAATGTAGCCACCGTACTCAGAGAGTTGCTCGCCCGCCACGGCCTGTCCCCCACAGAGCTGCACCGGCGCACGGGCGTGCCTCAATCCACCCTGTCGCGGATCCTCAGCGAGAAGATCGTCGATCCCTCGGATAGGCACGTGTCGAAAATTGCCGACTATTTCGGCGTCAACACCGAACAGCTGCGCGGCCGCGCCGAGCTTGGCGCCTCACGCGAAGCCGCATTGCCGGCCCGCGGCCATGCGGACCTCAGCGACATCAGCCTGTGGGACGATGAAACGCCCGTCGAGGACGACGAGGTGTCAGTACCCTTTCTTCGTGAGGTCGAATTGGCAGCAGGATCAGGAAGGTTCGTCATCGAGGAAAGCGAGCGCGCCCGCCTGCGCTTCGGCAAGCGCAGCCTGCGCCATAACGGCGTGCAGTTCGACCAGGCCAAATGCGTGACCGTGCGCGGCAACAGCATGCTGCCGGTACTGCGCGACGGGGCGACGGTCGGGGTAAACACCGGCAAGTGTTCGATCGGTGACATCATCGATGGTGATCTCTACGCCATCAACCACAATGGTCAATTGCGGGTGAAGCAGGTGTATCGGCTGCCCACCGGTATTCGCCTGCGCAGCTTCAATCGCGACGAACACCCTGATGAAGACTACAGCTTTCAGCAGTTGCAGGAAGAGCAGATCAGCTTGCTCGGGCATGTGTTCTGGTGGGGCATGTACGCCCGCTGACCAGGCCTTTTTCAAGAAAACCCGCTTCGGCGGTTTTTTTTCGTCTGGAGAAAAGCCCTACAGCCAGATGAGCAAAAGCACTCATGCGTATCAGCAAAGTCATGCCTACAGTTAAATGAATAAATGCATTGACTGGATATGCGTTAACGCATAGCTTGTATCTCGAGGCGGACTGAGCCTTTGTTACACAGGAGACAGGA
This sequence comes from Pseudomonas sp. p106, assembly GCF_003936645.1. Lineage (NCBI taxonomy): Bacteria > Pseudomonadati > Pseudomonadota > Gammaproteobacteria > Pseudomonadales > Pseudomonadaceae > Pseudomonas > Pseudomonas sp. p106. The sequence continues at coordinate 49,004 of NZ_RHQR01000026.1, read as the reverse complement.
CAGTGACGAACGAGCAACAAGTGTTACTGGAGATGCCGCTCTGGCTGGTAATCGTCCTGGCATCGCTGGGCGGCCTCAGCGGCGAAATGTGGCGGGCCGACAAGGCGGGCGCCACCGGTTGGTCGCTGCTGCGACGGCTGGCGCTGCGCTCCGGCGCCTGTATCGTCTGCGGAGTTTCGACGGTGATGTTGCTGTATGCCAGCGGCCTGTCGATCTGGGCGGCCAGCGCATTTGGTTGCCTGACTGCGGTAGGTGGGGCCGATGTAGCCATGCGCCTTTATGAGTGCTGGGCGATCAGGCGGCTGGGCTTGCGTGGCACCGCGTCGAGCGATGAATGACCAGGAGGATGTGCGTGCGGAAGTTTGAGCATGGGTAGAACAATGCCTGTCCCGATCAGCCCCCTCAAATGCTAGGGTGTCGCTCAGCCTCTTCCAGGAGTTGCCCATGGACCCGATCACCGTTCTCTCCGCCCGGCTGGGCGAACACCTGCGCCGCTTCAGCGCCCAGGTCACCACCGCCGAATCTTGCACCGGCGGCGGCATCGCCGAAGCCATCACCCGCGTACCTGGCAGCTCCGCCTGGTTCGAGGCAGGCTATGTCACCTACTCCAACGCCCAGAAGACTCGCCAGCTTGGGGTCCCAGAACCGTTGTTCGCCCAAGTCGGTGCAGTCAGCCAGGAGGTGGTCGAAGCCATGGTTCGCGGCGCCCAGGCGGCCAGCGGTGCGCGTTTTGCCGTGGCAGTCAGTGGCGTGGCCGGGCCCGACGGTGGCTCGCCGGCCAAACCGGTCGGTACCGTGTGGCTGGCATGGGCCGATGGCAGTCACGTGAGCAGTGAGCGTCGCCACTTCGACGGCGACCGTGAAGCAGTGCGCCGACAGACGGTGATCGCCGCGTTAGACGGCTTGTTACAGCTTGGTGCCGAGTAAATCGACGACAGGGGTTTGCTCAAACGCTTCCCTGTGGAATAATACTGGCTACTTATACAGGTATTCCGGCCATCAGGGCCAAGTCGAACACGTGAGGATTTCAATGGACGACAACAAGAAGCGCGCCTTGGCTGCGGCCCTGGGTCAGATCGAACGCCAATTCGGCAAAGGCGCGGTCATGCGCATGGGTGATCACGAGCGCACCGGCATTCCAGCCATTTCCACAGGCTCCCTGGGCCTGGACATCGCTCTGGGCATCGGCGGCCTGCCAAAAGGCCGTATCGTCGAGATCTATGGCCCGGAGTCTTCGGGTAAAACCACACTGACCCTGTCGGTCATCGCCGAAGCCCAGAAAAGCGGCGCCACCTGCGCCTTCGTCGACGCCGAGCACGCTCTCGACCCTGAGTACGCCGGCAAACTGGGCGTCAACGTCGACGACCTGCTGGTTTCGCAGCCGGATACCGGCGAGCAGGCGCTGGAAATCACCGACATGCTGGTGCGTTCCAACGCCGTTGACGTAATCATCGTCGACTCCGTGGCTGCCCTGGTGCCCAAGGCAGAAATCGAAGGCGAGATGGGTGACATGCACGTTGGCCTCCAGGCCCGTCTGATGTCCCAGGCGTTGCGCAAGATCACCGGTAACATCAAGAACGCCAACTGCCTGGTCATCTTCATCAACCAGATCCGTATGAAGATCGGTGTGATGTTCGGTAGCCCGGAAACCACCACCGGTGGTAACGCCCTGAAGTTCTACGCCTCGGTGCGCCTGGACATCCGTCGTACTGGTGCAGTCAAGGAAGGCGACGAAGTCGTCGGCAGCGAAACCCGCGTCAAAATCGTCAAGAACAAGGTCTCGCCGCCGTTCCGTCAGGCTGAGTTCCAGATTCTTTACGGTAAGGGTATCTACCGTAACGGCGAAATCATTGACCTGGGCGTTGCTCAAGGGTTGGTCGAGAAGTCGGGTGCCTGGTACGCCTACCAGGGCAACAAGATCGGCCAAGGCAAGGCTAACGCAGCCAAGTACCTGCAAGAAAACCCGGCCATTGGTGCCGAGATCGAGAAGCAGATTCGCGAGAAGCTGCTCAAGGCGGGTGTTGTTGCCGAAGCGGGCAAGGCTGCTGCAGCCGATGCCAAAGCCGACGACGTGGCTGACGCCGACGCCGGTTATTGATAGCTGCTTGGCCGATCATGTCCGTCGTACTCGACACCCCCGTCGCCGTTCGGCGGACAGCCATGGACCTGCTTGCGCGCCGCGAGCATGGTCGCGTCGAGCTGACGCGCAAACTGCGCCAGCGCGGCGCTACGGATGAGCTGATTGAGCCCGCTCTCGATCGGCTCGCCGAAGAAGGGCTGCTCAGTGAGGCCCGCTACCTTGAAAGCTTCATCAGGTACCGTTCCAATGCCGGCTATGGCCCAGCGCGTATTCGCGAGGAGCTGGGCCAGCGTGGCCTGAACCGAGGCGATATTGACCAGGCACTGCGTGACTGTGGTGTGAACTGGGCAGAGCGGCTACAGGATGCCTGGCAGCGCAAATATGCCGGGCTACGTCCGCATGACCCCCGCAGCCGTGCCCAGCAAACCCGGTTTCTCGCTTACCGTGGGTTTCCCTTGGACATGATCGGCCGCCTGCTCAGCGGCCGAGACTTGGACGACTACTGATCTAACAGCCACATCGCAGGCGCACTCAGCTGACCTTCAACGCCTCCCGCGCCCGCTGCGTGGTATGCATCGGCTGTGGCTTTGCCCAGTTCTCCGACAGGTTGATGAAATCCACCAGCTCACGCAGACGCCCTTGATTACGCCCATTGAAGGCAAAGGTCAGGCGGGTCAGATGGTTGTAGTTGCCTACTTCATGCTCTACGCCACTGTCGGCATGTTGATGGTACTTCCCGCTCAGTCGTAAATCGGCAAAGGCTTCCTGAATCTCATGCAGTGCCGCGTCGCTGAGCCGATGGTGCATGCGGATCACAAACTGGTTCTTCAGCCAGCGGCTGGAGTGGTAGTTGCTGTAGAACTGGTTGATTTCCTCCACTGCCTCGTCGGCACTGTGTACCAGGCGCACCAGCTTGAGGTCACTGGGCAGGATGTAGCGGTTTTCTTCCAGTTGCCTGCTGATGAAGTCCAGGCAGTCACGCCAGAAGCTGCCACCTGGTGAGTCCAGCAGGACCACCGGCACCAGTGGGCTCTTGCCAGTCTGAATCAGCGTCAGTACTTCCAGTGCCTCATCGAGCGTGCCGAAACCTCCCGGGCAAAGGACCAGGGCGTCGGCTTCCTTGACGAAGAACAGCTTGCGAATGAAGAAAAAGTGGAAGGGCAGCAGCTTGTCAGTGCCATCCACTGTCGGGTTGGCGTGCTGTTCGAAAGGGAGGGTGATGTTGAAGCCCAGGCTATGATCGCTACCCGCGCCTTCGTGCGCTGCGGCCATGATGCCGCCGCCTGCGCCGGTAATGACCATGAGGTCGGAGCGGGCCAGTGTGGCACCCAGCTCGCGAGCCAAGGCATACATCGGGTGTTCCAGCGGTGTGCGCGCCGAGCCGAAAACAGTGACCTTGCGCCGACCCTTGTAGCGTTGCAGGCTGCGGAAGGAGTGGTCCAGCTCGCGAAGGGCCTGCAAGGTGATCTTGGCACTCCAGCGATCGGTGTCGTCGTGGGCCATGCGCAAGATGGTCAGCATCATGTCACGGTACAGTGGCAGGTTGGGGCTGTCCGGTGCGACCAGTTGCAGTTGTTCATCGAGTTTACTCAGGTCGATACCACTGTCCCTGAAGTGATTGAACAGATACTCATTGGGTTGGTAAGGCATTCAACGTCTCCTTCTGCAGCAAAACCTCTGACCGAGCTGATGGCTGGGCTCGGCCGCGACACTACGTGCGTCGCTGGCTGCTCTGGCTCGAGTGTGCGTCCCGAGCATTGCAGTAGGCCTTCAAGGCCCTGATGCAGGTGCGTAATTCATCTTGTCGTTTTTGTGCGCTTCGCTATCAATCTAGACCCTCGCGCCACTTCATGCAGGCACTATCACCAAGGCCACTCGTCGGCACGCGGCCATTGATGGCAAGGGTTTGGTTAACTGGAGAAGCGAAACGTGTCGATGCAGGAGGTGGCGGTATGCATCGCTTGGTCATCGAGGTAGACCGGCAGCTCTATCAGCAGCTGGAACATGCGGCACAGGTTCATCATGTGAGCCTGGAGGCGGAGTGCCTGCGGCGGTTGGCTGCGTTGGAATGCCAGTCACCTTACCTGCAGGCGCTTCTGGCAGAGATGCGCGCCGAGGAAGAGCCGCGGCGCGCGGAGGATGAGCGGGTCAGTTGATTACTTCTTCTTGTTTCCGGCAGTGCAGCTGGCAGCGTCAAAGGCCTGGTCCATGACCGGTTGATTGGTCTTGTAGACGGTGAAGCGATAGACCATCACGGCGCCTTTTGACATCAGGTTGCGGTAACCGCTGTTCCGGCAGACGCTGTCACCTAGCTGGCTGCGCACCTGCTCTGCGTTTTGCTGCATGCGTGCGGCGTGCTCGGCGCGCACGCTCAGGTGGTTCACCAGTGCCTTGCCTTCAACGGTATAACCCTGGTCGAGGATATCTTCGTTGATGGCTCGCGGGGTGCCGACGCTGCTTTCCTTGGCGACCTTTTCCAGCATCTTGTTCAGCTCGAACTCCTGCTTGGAGGCCGCCTGGGCTGCCAGTGGCAGGGTGAGCAACAGGCTCAGGGTCGGGACGATAAGACGCAGCATGAATCTCTCCTGGTTCGGTGACTGGCGCTTCGACATGCGCAGACGGCTGGTGTTCCATGAAACCCGCAGAATCGCGGGCAGGCTCGCGGCCACCAAAACGCTGATTATAAAGGACCAGCCGGTCCAGCTGCACGGCAAATGACGCCCGCTCTGGTAGACTGGCGCTTTGTTTTCATCGAGTTATCGCAGTGTCCAGTCACAACCTGTCCCGAGGCTTGCCAGCATGAGCCATGCGGTAGCGCGCCTGCGCGCCGAACGGCTGGCCCGCAGCATCAAGCCGTTCATTGCTCGTGGTTCACGTGCCGAACGCTGCCCTGACTGTCGGGTTATCGCCACCCATTGCCTGTGTGCCTGGAAGCCAAAGGTGCACGCCGACTCTGGGGTATGCCTGTTGATGCATGATACCGAGCCATTGAAGCCGACCAACACCGGCTGGCTGATCGCCGACCTCATCGAAGATACCTCTGCCTTCGGCTGGTTGCGAACGTCGGTGGACGAACGCTTGTTGACCTTGCTGGCAGACCCACAGTGGCAGCCGTACATCGTCTTCCCTGGCGAATTCGTCGCCCAGGAGCGGGTGGTCAGCGAGGTCGTGCGTGAGCCGGGCAAACGCCCGCTGTTCATCCTGCTGGATGCCACCTGGACCGAAGCCCGCAAGATGTTCCGCAAGAGCCCTTATCTTGACCGTTTCCCGGTGCTGAGCCTGCAAGCTGAGCAGATGTCGCGCTATCGCCTGCGCCGCTCCAAGCGCGATGATCATTTCTGCACTGCGGAAGTTGCTGCCATGTGCCTGGACCTTGCGGGTGACGACCAAGCCTCCCAAGCCCTGGATGCGTATCTGGATGTGTTCAGCCTGCACTACCTCAGTGGCAAGCGTCGCCTGCCTCTGGACGAGCAGGACGCTACCCACCAGCGTTTGCATACCTTCCTATAGTCCAAGGGGCACAAGCCCCACTTTGGTTCATAATGACGGGGCTGGCGGCCAGGATGAAGCGAGGCGGCAGGGCGAGTGGTTTGACCTGCCCGGCCGTGCTCGGCACCTTGGCGCCGATTCCCCGCCGGGCGCTATTCCTCCGCCGCTGCGCCTGGCACAGAACAGGATCCTTAGATCGATGGCCATGTACGAAATCCTGATTGCCGATGACCACCCGCTGTTTCGTAGCGCTCTGCGCCAGGCCGTCACCCTCGGCCTGGGCGCGGATGTGCGCCTGGTCGAGGTGGCGAGCATCGCCGAGCTGGAAAGCCGGCTGAGCGAAAAAGCCGACTGGGACCTGGTCCTGCTGGACCTGAACATGCCGGGCGCCTATGGTTTCTCCGGGCTGGTCCTGCTGCGTGGCCAGTACCCTCAGATCCCGGTGGTGATGGTCTCGGCCCAGGAAGAGGCTGCCGTTGTAGTCAAGTCCCGCGAGTTTGGGGCCAGTGGTTTCATTCCAAAGTCCAGTGGGCTGGAAGTGATTCAGGATGCAGTGAGGAAGGTGCTCGATGGCGACGTCTGGTGGCCGCCTCAGGCATTTGAAAGGGTCGATGTCTCGGCCGAGGCCAAAGCCGCCAGCGAAGGCCTGGCCAGCCTCACGCCACAGCAGTTTCGCGTGTTGACCATGGTCTGTGAAGGCTTGCTGAACAAACAGATCGCCTATGAGCTGAATGTGTCGGAAGCGACCATCAAGGCCCATGTGACGGCCATTTTCCGCAAGCTGGGTGTGCGCACTCGGACCCAGGCGGCCTTGTTGCTGCAACAACTTGAATCCGTTGCGAGCAGCTAAATGCTTGCCGCTTCACGCTTTTTTGACTCATTTTGAACTAGTCTGCTGGCCTTTCATCGGTGAAGTGACGCACATGTCGCCATTCAAAGGCCAGACCGGCCTCAAACGTATCTTCAACGCCGCCGGCTATTCGCTGGACGGCCTGCGCGCCGCCTTCAAGGGCGAGGCTGCTTTCCGTCAACTGGTACTGCTCAATGTGCTGCTCATCCCGATTGCCTTTTGGCTGCCGGTAAGCCGCGCCGAGCGGGCCATCATGATCGCCGTGTGCCTGCTCGGGCTGATCGTCGAACTGTTCAACTCGGCGGTGGAGGCGGCCATCGACCGCATTTCGCTGGAGCGTCATCCGCTTTCGAAAAACGCCAAAGACATGGGCAGTGCTGCGCAATTCGTAGCACTGACCATGGTGGCGTTGGTCTGGGGCGTTATCCTGCTCTAAGCGATCGGTGGCAAGACGATCTCGTCACTGCGCGTAAACCCTGCGGTGAAGTTGCGGCACAACTCGAGAAACTCGCGCATGGCCGAGGTCTGGTATTTTTGTTTGTGCCAGATGAAGTAGAACTGGCGCATCAGGTCCAGCTCCGGGGTTTCGACCGGCACCAGGCTGCCACGCCGGAAGGCATCGCGCAGGGCCAGGCGCGATATGCAGCCAATACCCAGGCCTGATTCCACGGCACGCTTGATCGCTTCGGTATGCTCCAGCTCCAGGCGTATGTTCAGGTTGGCGCGATGATGCCGCATGGCCTGATCGAATGTCAGGCGGGTGCCGGAGCCTTGCTCGCGAAGAATCCAGGCTTCCTGGGACAGGCTTTCGATATCTGCGCGGCCCACCTTGGCCAGCGGGTGTTGCGGCGCGCAGAACACTACCAGCTCGTCCTCAACCCAAGGCTGTACCTCCAGGTCCGGATGGTTGCAGTCGCCTTCGATCAGACCCAGATCAATTTCGTATTGTGCAACCTGGTGCACGATATGGGCTGTGTTCTGCACGTGCAGCTTGACCTGGCTTTCCGGGTGTACCTGCATGAAGCTACCGATCAGCAAGGTGGCCAGGTAGTTGCCAATGGTCAGTGTGGCGCCGACTGCCAGTGAGCCAAAACCGGACTTGCCGTTGAGCAGGTCTTCGATCTCCTTGGCCTGATCGAGCAGCGCAACCGCTTGCGGCAGCAGCTGATGCCCCAAGGCGTTGAGGGCCAGGCGTTTACCTGCACGGTCGAACAACTGGCAGCTCGATTGCCGCTCCAGTTCAGTGATGGACGTGCTGGCAGCCGACTGCGACAGGGCCAGCACACTGGCAGCTCGAGAGACGCTCTGATGCTGGGCCACGGCGACGAATACCTGTAGCTGACGAAGTGTGAATCGCATATCTATATAACCGATAACACATATCTTGATAATTCAGTTAACAGATATTGTCGCTGCCCCTAAACTATCGCGCAACCGTGCGCTGTGCGCGCTGCGTTTTCTTCAGGAGCCCCATCGATGAGCAACATGAACCACGAACGTGTCCTCAGTGTGCATCACTGGAACGACACCCTGTTCAGCTTCAAGTGCACCCGCGACCCGGGCCTGCGCTTTGAGAACGGTCAGTTCGTGATGATCGGCCTGCAGCAGGACAGCGGCCGTCCGCTCATGCGCGCCTACTCCATCGCTTCGCCCAACTGGGAAGAGCACCTGGAATTCTTCAGCATCAAGGTGCCTGACGGCCCGCTGACCTCCCAGCTGCAGCACCTGAAGGAAGGCGACGAGATCATCATCAGCAAGAAGCCTACCGGTACGCTGGTCCTCGACGACCTGAACCCGGGCAAGCACCTGTACCTGCTGAGCACCGGCACTGGCCTGGCGCCGTTCATGAGCGTCATTCAGGACCCGGAAACCTACGAGCGCTTCGAGAAAGTGATCCTGGTGCACGGTGTGCGCTACGTGAACGAAGTGGCCTATCGCGAGTTCATCACCGAACACCTGCCACAGAACGAGTTCTTTGGTGAGGCGGTGCGTGACAAGCTGATCTACTACCCGACCGTTACCCGCGAGCCGTTCGAAAACCAGGGCCGACTGACCGACCTGATGCGCAGCGGCAAGCTGTTCAGCGACATCGGCCTGCCACCGATCAACCCGCAGGACGACCGCGCCATGATCTGTGGTAGCCCGAGCATGCTCGACGAGACCAGCGAAGTTCTCGACAGCTTCGGCCTGAAGATCTCCCCGCGCATGCGTGAGCCGGGTGACTACCTGATCGAGCGTGCCTTCGTCGAGAAGTAATCGACCGGGCAATGAAAGCGCAGGCTTGGCCTGATGCCAGTCAGTTAAGCGTTTTGGGGCCGCTTTGCGGCCCATCGCCGGCAAGCCGGCTCCCACAGGTACAGCGCAGACCTCAAGAACTGTGCGGTCCCGGTAGGAGCCGGCTTGCCGGCGATGGGCCGCGTAGCAGCCCTGACAACGCTAACTGACTGGCATTAAGGTAAGGCCTGCGTTTTTTATGCCTGTGCGACTGAGGTTGCCAGTGCTTTCAGTTTTCCGGCACGACCTCAAGCACGCGAATTACATCCGGCTGCGGGTAGTGCCACCTGACCTGCACATCCCAGAACTTCACCCCATACACCCGCTCCGGCGGCGGCACCTGATAGGCCGGTCGTGGGTCCTGTGCCAGGCACTGTTCGATAAGCTCCACCAGTGGTTCGCCCAGGCGCAGGGCGTGTTCGCGGGCCTGGGGCAGGGCGCTATCGCCCCAGTGCACGGCAATCGCGGCAGGCGCGTCGCTGGCCATCAGGTTGCTCGCCCCGGCGATACTGTCGGCATAGGGAACATACGGCTTGATATCCAGCACCGGCGTGCCATCGAGCAGATCGATGCCGGACAGCAGCAGCCGACCCGGCTCCACAGCCTCCAGGCGTACCACCGACTGGCCGATGCCATTGGGCCGATGGGTCGCTCGCGTAGCGAACACGCCCATGCTTTTGTTGCCGCCCAAGCGTGGTGGGCGCACTTTAAGGCGTGGCTTGTCTTCCAGGGCCTGATGGAACAGGAACAACAGCCACACATGGCTGACCTGCTCCAGGCCCGCCACGGCCTCGCCTTGGTCGAACGGCGGCAGCAACTCAAGTACTCCGCGTGCAGCCGGCGCCAGCTGTGGCTGCCGCGGGATTGCGAACTTCTCCTTGAAACAGGAGCGCACGATGCCGACAGGCGAAACCGTATGTTGCATGGCGAGTCAGCCGCGCACGCGCAGGGTCAGGCCCTTGAGGAAGTTGCGCAGCAACTGGTCGCCGCAAGGCCGATAGTTCTCATGGCCCACCTTGCGGAACAGCGCGCTGAGTTCGGGCTTGGAAACCGGGAAGTTGACCGACTTGAGGATCACATGCAGGTCGTCTTCCTTGAGCTCAAAGGCTACGCGCAGCTTCTTGAGGATGGTGTTGTTGGTCACCGGCAGCTCTACAGGCTGTGGCGGACGGCTATCGTCCTTGCCGCGGCGGTGGAAGACCAGGCCGTCGAGAAAGTGCGCCATGACCCGCTCGGGGCAGCGCACAAAACCGGGCTCGTCCTCTTTCTTCAGGTAGGTGGCGAGCACCACCGGATTAACCTCCAGGCCCGAGAGCGCGATGATCTCGGCCATCTTGGCGTCGTTCACCTTGAGCATGTAGCGCAGGCTGCGCAGTACATCGTTGTGGTTCATTGCTGCAAAATCCTGTTCAGATGCCACGCCTGGGCGTGGCGCATCGCTTAGAAACGTTCAGTGCCGGCCAGGTAACGCCAGTTGCCCACAGGCAGCTTGCCCATGGATACACCGCCCAGGCGAATACGGCGCATGCTGAGTATTTCCAGGCGCAGGTAGGCGCAGATCTCGGAGATCTGCCCGGGTTGTGGGTTCTTCAGGGCCAGGCGCAGGTGGGTCTCGTTTTGCCAGCTGGCCTTGGCCTTGGGCAGTTCCCGATCATTGCGCGTCGCGCCGCGCGCCAGGCGCTCCAGCGCCTGTGGCGTGGTCTCGCCGCGCACTTCAATGATGTATTCCTGTTCCAGGCGACGCAGGTCGGCCTCGATCTTGCGGGTAACCTTCCAATCCTGGGTGAACACCTGCAGGCCACTGGCACCGCGCTCCAGGGGCGCCGAACAGGTCAGCCGGGTGAAGTGCCCGTGCAGCGGCCGCACGCCTTCGCGATGTGCTTCGCTGAGGCTGGCCATGTTCATGCTGGCGCGGGCCGTATCGATATCGACACCCGCAGGCTGGTTGAGCAGCAGGGTAACCGGGTCAAGCGCTTCGGCATTGGCGCCCGGCAACAGCTCGACAGCCTGGTGTTCGACCTTGAACTGAGGCTGCTCGACTACAACGCCATCGACCGTGACCCAGCCTCCTTCGATATACAGCTCTGCCTCTCGGCGTGAGCAGCCGAGCTGCTCGATGAGGCGTTTGGACAGGCGGACGGGTTCGGACATGGCAGGCAATTCGCAAGGCAGGGAAAGTCTTACATTGTACCTGCCCATTCGCGGTTGATGACGGGAATCTGTGCCGAATGCACCATTTCGGAAGTATTGCACGGCATCCTGCGACAAAGTCCTAGGACGCTGTACGAATCAGCTTCATATGAAGCAATGGATAGGGCTGCCCCAGGCCATCTGTTTCGGAGCGCCCGATCACTTCGAAGCCCTCGTGCAGGTAGAAGCCCAAGGCTTGGGGGTTCTGTTCGTTGACATCCAGGCATTGCGCGTTCAGTTCGCTGATGGCATAGCGCAGCAAGCGCCTGCCCACGCCTCGGCCACGGTATTGGGGTGCGACGAACAGCATGTCCACACGCCCATTGGCGACACCGGCAAAGCCGCAGATGCGCTGACGGTCCTTGCAGCAGACCAGCATGACGGCGTCCAGGTACTTGCGTAGCACATGGTCGCGCAGCAGCAGGATATAAGCGTCAGGCAGAAAGTCGTGGGTCGCGCGCACCGAGTTTTCCCAGACCTGAACCAGTTCCGGGTAATCACACAGGTGGGGTGTTTGCAGCGTCAATGCCAAATGCATGCCGGTGTTCCTCGGTGGTCATTGAGGAAACCATAGATGCAAAAAGCCCCGCCAGTGGGCGGGGCTCCTTCTACGTGCGCAGCCTCAAACAGGCTCGGCCCACATGTCGTACTCGTCGGCATCGACCACCCGGCAACGGACCTTGTCGCCCGGCTTGAAGCCATGGTCGCCATCGATGAACACGCTGCCATCGATCTCAGGTGCATCGAAGAAGCTGCGGCCGACCGAGCCTTGCTCTTCGACTTCGTCGATCAGCACTTCGATTTCCTTGCCGATGCGCAATTGCAGGCGTGCGCTGCTGATGGCCTGCTGGTGGGCCATGAAGCGATCCCAGCGCTCCTGCTTGACGTCATCCGGCACTTCTTCCAGGCCCAGGTCGTTGGCAGGCGCACCTTCGACCGGCGAGTACTGGAAGCAGCCGACGCGGTCGAGCTGGGCTTCGGTCAGCCAGTCCAGCAGGTACTGGAAGTCTTCTTCGGTCTCACCCGGGAAACCGACGATGAAGGTCGAGCGGATCACCAGTTCCGGGCACTGTTCGCGCCAGTTCTTGATGCGCGCCAGGGTGCGGTCTTCGAAGGCGGGGCGCTTCATCGACTTGAGCACTTTCGGGCTGGCGTGCTGGAACGGGATGTCCAGGTACGGCAGGATCTTGCCGGCGGCCATCAGCGGGATCACGTCGTCGACGTTCGGGTACGGGTAGACGTAGTGCAGCCGCACCCAGGCGCCCAGGCTGCTCAGCGCTTCGCACAGCTCGAGCATGCGGGTCTTGACCGGGCGGCCGTTCCAGAAATCGGTCTTGTACTTGACGTCCACGCCGTAGGCGCTGGTGTCCTGGGAAATCACCAGGATCTCCTTGACGCCGGCCTTGACCAGGCGTTCGGCTTCGCTCAGCACTTCGCCGACCGGGCGGCTGACCAGCTTGCCGCGCATCGACGGGATGATGCAGAAGCTGCAGCTATGGTTGCAGCCTTCGGAGATCTTCAGGTAGGCGTAGTGGCGCGGGGTCAGCTTGACGCCCTGCGGCGGTACCAGGTCGATCAGCGGGTTGTGGTCCTGGCGTGGCGGTACCACTTCGTGCACGGCATTGACTACCTGCTCGTACTGCTGCGGGCCAGTGACCGACAGCACGCTGGGGTGCACGTCACGGATGCTGCCTTCCTCGACACCCATGCAGCCGGTGACGATGACCTTGCCGTTTTCCTTGATCGCTTCGCCGATCACTTCCAGCGACTCGGCCTTGGCGCTGTCGATGAAGCCGCAGGTGTTGACCACCACTACGTCGGCATCCTCGTAGGTGGGCACGACTTCATAACCTTCCATACGCAGCTGGGTCAGAATGCGCTCGGAATCTACCAGGGCTTTTGGGCAACCCAGGCTGACGAACCCTACCTTGGGGGTGGCGGGAGTGGTGGACATGACTAACCTCGGTATTGAATACAGGTCGCCCGGCCGGAAACGGCGGCGATCCTGACGGGCGCTTCTGGGCGCCTCTGATCAAAAAGTGCGCAATTCTAGCGAGCGCAAGGTCGCTTGACCAGCACAAATGCGACGAACGCTGCGCTATGCTTCGCGCCGTTGCGTCGGGGCATGTGCAATCCCCTGGCGCGAGGCAGAATTCTACCGGTCTAGATGGCCGTTTGCGGGAGTGGTCGATGGTTCAGGCAAGCAGTCACGCCGAGGGCGGGCAGGGGGCGACGCGGTCGCTGAGCCTGTTGGTGGCAGCTGTTGGGGTGGTCTACGGCGATATCGGTACCAGCCCGTTGTATACCCTCAAGGAAGTCTTCACCGGCGGTTACGGGGTGCCGGTCAATCATGATGGTGTGCTGGGGATCCTGTCGCTGATCCTCTGGTCGCTGCTGTGGGTGGTGTCGTTCAAGTACGTGATGTTCATCCTGCGCGCCGACAACCAGGGTGAGGGCGGTACCATGGCCCTGACCGCGCTGGCGCGGCGGGCCACGGCGGCCTACCCGCGCCTGCGCACGCTGATGGTCATCTGTGGCCTGATCGGCGCCTCGCTGTTCTACGGCGACAGCATGATCACCCCGGCGGTGTCGGTGCTGTCGGCAGTAGAGGGCATGGGCCTGGCATTCGACGGTATCGACCATTGGGTGGTGCCGATTTCGCTGGTGGTGCTGGTGGCGCTGTTCCTGGTGCAAAAGCATGGCACCGAGAAGATCGGCAAGCTGTTCGGCCCGATCATGGTCACCTGGTTCGTGGTGCTGGCGGCGCTGGGGGTGCATGGCATCTCGCAGAGCCCCGAGGTGCTCAAGGCGTTCAACCCGGGCTGGGCGGTGAACTTCTTCATCGTGCACCCGGGCATGGGCGTGGCCATTCTCGGTGCTGTGGTGCTGGCCCTGACCGGTGCCGAGGCGCTGTACGCCGACATGGGCCATTTCGGTCGCAAGCCGATTGCCCGTGCCTGGTTCGCCCTGGTGCTGCCAGCATTGGTGCTCAACTATTTCGGCCAGGGCGCGATGCTGCTGCAAAACCCTGACGCTGCGCGCAACCCGTTCTACCTGCTGGCGCCGGCGTGGGCGTTGCTGCCGCTGGTGGGGCTGGCGACCATGGCCACGGTAATTGCTTCGCAGGCGGTGATCTCGGGTGCTTTCTCTCTGACCCGCCAGGCTATCCAGCTGGGTTATATCCCGCGTATGCATATCCAGCACACCTCCAGCGACGAGCAGGGGCAGATCTACATCGCAGCAGTGAACTGGACGCTGATGGCAGGCGTTGTGCTGCTGGTGATCGGCTTCGAATCATCCGGTGCGCTGGCGGCCGCTTACGGCGTGGCGGTGACCGGCACGATGCTGATGACCACCATCCTGGTGTCGGCGGTGATGCTGTTGTTGTGGAAGTGGCCGCCGGTGCTGGCGGTACCGATTCTGATTGGTTTCCTGCTGGTCGACGGGCTGTTCTTCGCCGCCAACGTGCCGAAGATTGTCCAGGGCGGCGCCTTCCCGTTACTGGCCGGGGGTGTGCTGTTCCTGCTGATGAGCACCTGGAAGCGCGGCAAGCAGATTCTGGTCGAGCGAATTGATGAGGGTGGGCTGCCGTTGCCGGTGTTCATCAGCAGCATTCGCGTACAGCCACCGCACCGCGTCGAAGGTACTGCCGTGTTCCTCACTGCGCGGCCCGATGCCGTCCCGCATGCGCTGTTGCACAACATGTTGCATAACCAGGTGCTGCACAGCCAGGTGGTACTGCTGACGGTTGTGAGTGAAGACCGGCCACGGGTGCCCGAGCAGGAGCGCTTTGAAGTGGAGGCCTATGGTGATGGCTTCTACCGGGTGCTGTTGCACTTCGGTTTCATGGATGAGCCGGATGTGCCGGCGGCACTGAAGCTATGCCACCTGGACGGCCTGGACTTCAGCCCCATGCGTACGACTTATTTCCTAAGCCGCGAAACGGTGATCGCGTCGCGTCTTGAGGGGATGTCGCGCTGGCGGGGCAACCTGTTTGCGTTTCTGCTCAAGAACGCCAACGGTAACCTGCGTTTCTTCAACCTGCCGCTCAACCGGGTGATCGAGTTGGGTACACAGGTCGAGATTTGATCAAAGCGAGGGGCCGCAATGCGGCCCCTCGCTACGCCTCAGTTCTGTTCTGCCACGCTGGACTTGCCCTGGCGTATTTCAATTTCATCGATCAAGCGCTTGGCCAGCGCCGGATAGTTCTCGTCGAAGTGATGCCCACCGGGCAGCTTAATGCGCTCGCCCACTGCAGTCTTGTCGGTGCAACCGCTTTCATCGGCCTCTTCCACACCATATATGCATACCACTTTGGGCGCCGGCAGTTTGGCCATCTCCGGCCCGGTAGGCGCCTCCTGACCTTCCTTGCCCAACCAGCCCTCGACCTCGATCTCAAAGCTGCCACTGCGGGCGAAGGCCAGCAGCATCACCGCATCGATACGTTGCTGGTCCTCGGCAGGCAGGCGGTTGTAGATCGCCGGCAGCACGTCGGCACCGAACGAATAGCCGGTCAGCACAAAACGCTTGGTACCCCATTTCTGACGATAGTGCTGCATCAGTTCCGACAGGTCGGCAGCGCTTTGCTCGGGTGTCTTGTGCTGCCAGTAGTAACGCAGGGTGTCTATGCCGACCACCGGGTAACCAAGCTTGGCCATTTCACCGGCCACATCGCGGTCCAGGTCGCGCCAGCCACCATCGCCTGAGAGGAACAGGGTAACGGTGTCGGTGGTTTGCCCGGCAGGCACTTCCACGACCGGGATTGCCAGCGCGTTGCCATCGTGGCCGACCAAGGCCTGGGTCAGTTGCGCCTTGAGTAGTTGTGGCAGGTGGATGTCGTAGTCGCTGATGCTGGTGTCGGCATTGCGCTGGTCGCGCACGAAAGCGGCGCTGGCGTCATCCGGGTTGTCGTTCCAGGCGACGCTCCAGTGACCATGAGGGGCGGACTTGGGCAAGGCTGCAGCGCAGCTGGGCTGCTCCATGTTGAAATTCACGGAGATGGCGCGGGCCTTGTCGTCATTCTGTGTGGCCAGCCAACGCCAGGCCTGGGTTGCACCAGGGCCGATACCGGCTACCAGGGTCGGTTTTTCGGCCAGTAGGGTCATGGCCTTATCCATCGATTGCTGCTGGTTACTGCAGGCCCCTGGCGGCAGGACGACTTGCACCAGCTGAGCCTCACCGGCCTGGCTCAAGTCAAGCAACTGTTTATCGGTCAGCGCCTGGTCCTGGGGCACGCCGATGGCCACCCAGGCTTTGGCATGCACGCCCGGGATGACGCGGGTGATGCGGGTGTCATTGACGGTCAGTTGCTCAAGGCGTGCTTCTGGGGCCGGTCGGGCCCCCAACCAGAAGGCAGTGGCCCCAGCCAATGCGGCCAAGAGCAGGGGTATCAGTAGGTACAGCCAGTAGCGTCGGATCATCAACGTTTCACCAATCCAGTCAGGCCGCCCGCAATCAGGGCGGCAGTGTCGGCCAGTGCCACCAGCGGGTCGAGCCCGGCCGGCACGGCCATGTAGCGGGGTTCCCAGTCCGGTTGGAACTTGTCCTTGAAGCGGCGTAGCCCCTGGAAGTTGTAAAGCTGTTCGCCGCGACGGAACACCATCGAGCCCAGGCGCTGGGCCAACGGGGCGCCGCGCCGTGGCTGCAAGCCGGAAAGCGGTACCATGCCCAGGCTGAAACGGCCGTAACCATGGCTTTTGTAGCGCAGGATCAGGCCGATCATCATGAATTCCATGGTCAGCTTCGGCGCCTGGGGGTGGGCGCGCATCAGATCGAGGCTGGCCAGTTCGTTGCTGTGAGTTTCAAGCAGGTTGGCAAACGCCACTGGCCGGCCCTGGTAGCGAATCAGGGCGATGCGAAAATGCTGCAGGTACTCAGGGCTGAAGCGCCCGAGCGAGAAGCCTTTTTCGCGCACGTTCTTGCCGCCGAGCCAGGCATCCGAGATCTCTTTGAGTTCAACCATGGGGGCCTGGCCCGGTTCATGGATCTCCAGGCTCAGGCCATCGCGGCCGCCGCGGTTCCAGGTGTAGCGCAGGTCTTTCATTTCCTTGCCTTTGGCTTCGATGTCGAAGCGGCGCAAGTCGACTCGGGCTTCTTCGCCGAGCTTGAGCGCGGTCAGGCCGATGTCCATGTAGAACGGCAGATTCTCCGCACGCACCTGGTAGAACACCGGGCGGGCGTGGTGCAGGTCGCACAGATCGCGGAATTGCCAGATCATCTCGGCACGTTCCTGGGCCGGGCCGATCGGGTCGTACAGGGCCACCAGGCTGCGGCCCCGGCGCGCGTACATCAAGAAAGCGTTGCCATTGGGGTGGAACAGCAGGGCCTTGTCACCGGTCAGCGCCAGGCCGCCGTCAGGTTGGTCGGAAACCTGCAGGATGCGGTTGGCGCGCTGTATCTCCTCGTCGTCTGGCAGGTGGATGACTGGCCGGGCAGTGCGCAGCAGCCAGGTCAGGGCCACGACCAGCAACAGTACCGCGCTGCCCATGGCGGCGCGCAGGCCGCGTGGGGCATCGGCGTCAAGCGTGAACTGCCACCACAGCTGATGGCTGTAGGGCACGTCCTGGTAGGCAAACAGCAGTAGCCACACTGAAGCACCGACCACGCAGGCACTCGCTGCCAGGTACACCGGGGAAAACGGCAGCTCCAGCAGCCTGCTTGGGCGGTAGAACGAACGGCGGAACAACGCGAGCAGGGCAGCGGTGAAGGTCAGCAGGCTGGCCTCTTCCCAGTCGAAGCCCTTGAGCAGCGACAGCAGTGCGCCAACCAGGAGCAGTACGGTAGTCAGTAGCCAGGCTGCAGACAGGCGTCGGCGCAAGCCCTGGGCCAGCAACAGGCACAGCACGCCAATCAGGCTGGCACCGAAATGCGAGGCATCGATGAGGCGGTGCGGTACCAGAAAGCCCATGTGTTCCAGGCGGGTGTCGATTTCCGGTGTTGCGCCGGAGAACAACAGCACCACACCGGAGAGAAACACGAGGATCGCCAGCACCGGTGCGGCCAGCCCGGAGGCGGCCTTGAGCGCCTGCTGCGCAAACAGCAGGCGCCTGGCTTCATTGGCCAGCAGCAGCCCACAGGCCAGCAGCAATGGCAGTACCACATAGATCAAGCGGTACAGCAGCAGTGCGGCGGCCAGTGGCGCGGCGCCGAGCTGATTGGCGAAGGCTGCGAGCAGAATCGCCTCGAACACCCCGACGCCGCCAGGCACATGGCTAAGTACACCGGCTGCAAGTGCCAGCAGGTAGACCAGGACGAACGCGCCAAACGGAGGGGCTTGCGGGAGCAGCAGGTAAAGGACGGTCGCGGCGGCGGCTATATCCAGCGCAGTGATTGCCAGTTGCAGTGCAGCCAGCCGTGCACCGGGCAGGCGCAGCGTCCGGCGCCCCAGTTGCACCAGCAGGCTGTCTGGTAGCGGCTGCTCTGCCAGGCGTCGGCGATACAGGCCAGTCACCAGGAGGGCGGTCAGTGCAAGCACGCCGATAGCGACTGTGGCCAGTACAGGGGTGGGCAGGTGCAGGGCGGTAGCCGCAGCTGGCAAGTTGCTCAACGTGGCCAGTGCCGCCAGAGGGGGCAGGGCGCAGCCCAAAGAAAGGCTGGCAAACACTGTCATGCGCGCGACTTCGGCAGCGCCCAGGCCTTCTCGAGCATACAGGCGATAGCGTACCGAACCGCCCGAGAGCATCGACAAGCCAATGGCGTTACCAATGGCAAATGCGCTGAAACCGCCTAACAGAAGCGTACGCCCAGGCAACTTCACGGCGGCATAACGGCAGGCCGACCATTCATATCCCAGCAGGATCACGAACCCGATAACCGCAGCGAGTAGCGCGCCGGCCAACGAGCGGGTGGGCACGCTGAGCATCGCATCGTGCAGAGCATGGATATCCAGTTCACTGAGCAAGTGGCGGCAGGCTATCAGTGCCATTGCGAACAGCGCCAAGGTAACTGCCAGGGTGATGGGCTGGCGATAGCGGCTCACCCGCTCCAGCCACGGCAAGCGCTGGGCAGCTGTGGGCAGGGTTGAGGCTATGGGTGCCTGGTGTTCTGGGTTACGGTCGGTCATGAGTTACCCCGGGCAAGCAGCGCGAGGTAGGGGGAGGGGGCGGCCAAGTGAAAGTCCCTATGGAAACGTATCCAGATATTACTCCGGGCAACGTGACTTTCAGTCCTTTGGCAGGGTTAAAGATAGTTCATCCAGAAAGCGGCCTTACAAGGCCGGGGCTTGGCTGAATGAATCCAGATTTTCAGGCGGGGAAAAACAACAAACCCCGCGCTGCTGTTACACAGGCGGGGTTTGTTCTGACGAATCTGGTTGCGGGAGCCGGATTTGAACCGACGACCTTCGGGTTATGAGCCCGACGAGCTACCAGACTGCTCCATCCCGCGCCTGTGGAAACGAATTCTACAGTGAAAGCGCGGAGTGTCAAGCGTTACTTATTGATTTTCTTGAGTTTTCAATCGCCGACTATTTTTCAGGCAAAAGAAAAAGGCCACTGCGTTAACAGTGGCCTTTTCTCGAATCTGGTTGCGGGAGCCGGATTTGAACCGACGACCTTCGGGTTATGAGCCCGACGAGCTACCAGGCTGCTCCATCCCGCGCCTGTGAGATCGAATTCTACGGATTTAACCGCCCCTGTCAAGCATTTAGTTAAAAAAACCGTTTTCGTTCAAACCCTTAGCCTTTCAATAAGGCAGGCAGCTCAGGAGCACCGGGGCTTTCAGGCCAATTGTCGCGCGCGCTCCTGCGCTGGCTGTCTCGCTGACAGAGCATGCGGTACTATCTGTATGAATTTACAGTACTGACGGTCATCCATGTCTTTGCGCAAGATCATTCACATCGACTGCGATTGTTTCTACGCCGCGATCGAGATGCGTGATGACCCGCGCCTGGTCGGCCGCCCCATGGCTGTGGGTGGTTCGCCGGATCATCGAGGGGTGATTGCCACCTGCAACTATGAAGCGCGTGCCTATGGGGTGCGCTCGGCCATGTCCTCCCGCCATGCACTGAAGCTTTGCCCTGACTTGCTGATCGTCAAACCGCGTTTCGAGGCCTACCGCGAAGCATCGCGCGAGATCCACGGCATCTTCCGCGACTACACCGAACTGATCGAGCCATTGTCACTGGATGAGGCCTATCTGGATGTGAGCGACAGCCAATGGTTCGCCGGCAGCGCCACGCGCATCGCCGAAGATATTCGCAGGCGTGTTGCGCGCACCCTGCACATTACTGTCTCGGCTGGGGTGGCGCCCAACAAGTTCCTGGCCAAGATCGCCAGTGACTGGCGCAAGCCCAACGGTCTTTTCGTGATTACGCCTGATCAGGTGGAGGCCTTTGTCGCCGCATTGCCTGTCGCCAGGCTGCATGGTGTCGGAAAGGTTACCGCAGACAAGCTTGCCCGGCTGGGTATCGACACCTGCCTGGACATGCGTGACTGGTCGCGGCTGGCGCTGGTGCGTGAATTCGGCAGTTTCGGTGAACGCCTCTGGGGGTTGGCGCGGGGTATCGATGATCGCGCCGTGCACAACGATAGCCGTAGGCAGTCTGTAAGCGTGGAGAATACGTACGATACGGATCTGCCGGATCTGGCCAGTTGTCTGGAGCGCTTGCCTGAACTGCTGAACAGCCTGAATGAGCGGATCGCTCGTATGGACAGTAGCTATCGGCCGGACAAACCTTTCGTCAAGGTCAAATTCCATGACTTCAGCCAGACCACCCTGGAGCAGGCAGGGGCGGGTAGGGATCTGGACAGCTACCGGCAGTTGCTACGGCAAGCATTCGCCCGGGGTGGCAAGCCGGTGAGGTTGTTAGGGGTAGGGGTGAGGTTGCGCGACTTGCGTGGGGCGCACGAGCAATTGGAATTGTTCGCGGACAAATGAAGAGGGGCTGCACTGCAGCCCCTCTTCATTAATGTGCGCCTGGGTCAGCCACCAACCGGCCGGTAGCCTTGGTCAGTGCCTGCAGAAACTCCTGCTGCAGCTCCGGATCGTTGCGGGTCAGCTCGATCAGGCTCTGCTCCATCTCGCTGGCTTCCTCTTCCAGGCCTAGCTCCGATAGGCGCTTGACCCGGTGAACCCACTGGCCGACATCGTCGTCTTCCAGGTCATCGAAAATCAACTCATGGGCTTCACGCAGCTTGTTGCGCAGGGTGGCGCTGACCAGCAGGCTGGCGTCGCCCCGCACTGCGTTGTCTTCATCGACCACTTGCAGGTGCAGGGTGCCGACGTGGTTCAGGTGCTGCTCCGAGAATGGGCTGTCCAGCAGGTTCAGGCGTAGCACGCCGTTTCTGTCGGTGGTCAGCGCGTGGGCCATCTTGCCGGCCTTTACCTCGACCAGGCGTTCGCTCCAGGGCAGGCTGGTGAACTCCTCGCGCTTGTCCTTTTGCAGCTCACTGATCCCTGCCAGGTTCTGCTGGGCGCGACCGTTGGACTGCACGTTCATGAACGGGTTGAGCCCGGCCACGCCATAACTGAGCCAGTCGTGCGTGATGCTCTGCGGCAGGTTGCCCAATGCAAACACGTTGACCACGTTGGCGCCTACGCCGGCCACCACCGCCACCGCGCCCAGCGGGATTTCGTAGACCTCCCGCCAGGGTTGGTAGGGCGTATACCGGTCATAGCGGCGGGTAACTTCGAACTCGGTGACCTCGAAGCGCCTCTGTTCATTGACGCGTACACGTCGCTGCGGAAGCTCCATCACCTTGGGCTCGCCGACATCAATCTGCAGTGTGTGTTCGAGCAGCTTGCGCTCGACGCGCTCTTCGTGCTCGCTGCGCTGGGACATCTGGTTGGCGCAGCCGCTGAGGAGCAGGGCGCCGCACAGTGCGGCGCCCCCCAGGGTAAAGGTACTTCGCTTGGACATGATCACTCGTGCATTGATTATCAGCGGCGAACGCGGGCCTGCAGGAAGGTCAGCACTTCATTGAGTGGCAGCGCTTGAGCATCCTGTTCGGTGCGGTGCTTGTATTCCAGGTTGCCGTCGGCCAGGCCGCGGTCGCTGACGACGATGCGGTGCGGAATACCGATCAGCTCCATATCGGCGAACTTGATGCCTGGGCTGGTCTTCTTGTCACGGTCGTCCAGCAGCACTTCGAAGCCTGCGGCCGTCAGTTCGGCGTACAGCTTGTCGGTGGCCTCGCGAACCACGTCGGTTTCGTAGCGCAGCGGTACCAGGGCGATCTGGAACGGGGCCAGGGCGTCATTCCAGATGATGCCTTTGTCGTCGTAGCTCTGCTCGATGGCGGCGGCGACCACGCGGGATACGCCAATACCGTAGCAACCCATGGACAGCACCACTGGCTTGCCGTTCTCGCCCAGTACCTGGCACTTGAGTGCCTCGCTGTACTTGGTGCCGAGCTGGAAGATGTGGCCGACTTCGATGCCGCGCTTGATCAACAGGGTACCTTGGCCATCCGGGCTCGGGTCGCCCTCGACGACGTTACGCAGGTCGGCAACCTGTGGGACCGGCAGGTCGCGCTCCCAGTTGACGCCGAAGTAGTGCTTGTCATCGATGTTCGCGCCGATGCCGAAGTCGCTCATCAGGGCAACCGAGCGGTCGATGATGCATTCCAGTGGCAGGTTCAGCGGGCCGAGGGAGCCGGCGCCGGCACCAATGGCCTCGCGCAGCTCCGCGTCGGTGGCCATGACCAGCGGGTCGGCGACCTGTTCCAGCTTGGCGGCCTTGATCTCGTTGAGTTCGTGGTCGCCGCGGACGATCAGGGCGACCAGCTTGCCTTCCTCGGCACCGCGCACGATCAGGGTCTTGACGGTCTTTTCGATCGGCAGGCCGAAGTTCTCGACCAGTTGGGCGATGGTCTTGGCGTCCGGGGTATCGACCAGGCGCAGTTCTTCGGTTGGGGCCGGGCGCGCGGTTTCGCGCGGGATGGCTTCGGCCTTCTCGATGTTGGCGGCATAATCGGAGCTGTCGCTGAAGATCACGTCGTCTTCGCCAGACTCGGCCAGTACGTGGAATTCGTGCGAGTAGCTGCCGCCGATGGAGCCGGTATCGGCCTGCACTGGGCGGAAGTCCAGGCCCAGGCGGGTGAAGATGTTGCTGTATGCCTGGTGCATGCGGTCGTAGGTTTCCTGCAGGGAAGCCTGGTCGGCATGGAAGGAATAGGCGTCCTTCATGATGAATTCGCGGCCGCGCATCAGGCCGAAACGTGGGCGGATCTCATCACGGAATTTGGTCTGGATCTGGTACATGTTGAGCGGCAGCTGTTTATAGCTGGACAGCTCATTGCGGGCCAGGTCGGTGATGACCTCTTCGTGGGTCGGGCCGACGCAGAAGTCGCGCTGGTGGCGGTCTTTCAGGCGCAGCAGCTCAGGGCCGTACTGTTCCCAGCGGCCGGACTCCTGCCACAGCTCGGCGGGCTGGATGCTGGGCATCAGCACTTCCAGGGCGCCGGCGGCGTTCATTTCCTCACGCACCACGGCTTCGACCTTGCGCATTACCCGCAAGCCCATCGGCAGCCAGGTGTACAGGCCGGAAGCCAGCTTGCGGATCATGCCGGCACGCAGCATGAGCTGATGGCTGATGACCACTGCGTCGGCAGGGGTTTCTTTCTGGGTGGCGAGCAAATATTGACTGGTGCGCATGGTTAGCCGTGTCGATTGCCTAAGACATTGAAATGACCCCGCATTGTACGGGGGCGAAACGAAGGCGTACAGGATGCCCCAGGGCGTGGCAAATGTCAGCCAAGAAAAAGCCCGGCAAGCGTGCCGGGCTTTTTCAGGTGCGGGGCACTATAAGCGTGGCTTACAGGATGCTCAGCGGGTACTCGACGATCAGGCGCAGTTCGTCCAGCGACGAGGAGCCGTAGTAGACGCCGTCGGAGGAGCGGTAGGTGGCCTGACGGACGCGGAAGCTGAGGTCCTTGGCGGGGCCTTCCTGCATCACGTACTTGATGTCGATGTCGCGTTCCCATTCCTTGCCGTTGGTGGTGCCTTCGACATTGGCGTCGGTACCGCGCACGTAACGGGTCATGAAGGTCAGGCCGGGTACGCCGAACTCAGCGAAGTTCAGGTCGTAGCGGGCTTGCCAGGACTTCTCGTCTTCGGCGTTGAAGTCGGAACGTGCAACGGAGTTACCCAGGAAGACCGTGCCGCCGCCGTCGACGCCATAACCGTAGTCACCATCACCGTGAACGCGCTGATGCACGATGGTGAAGGTATGAGCGCCGATATTCCACGCAGCCGACAGGCTGAAAGCGGTGTTGTCGAGCTTGTCGCCGTCGTACGCTTTGTACAGGGCGCTGCCTTCGCTCTTGGTGTCATAGATGTTGAAGTCGAACACCAGGCCTTGCTTGTCCGAAATCGGCAGTGCCCAGTTGACATTGCCGTAGTACTTGCGCCAGTAGTCTTCGACCTTGGAGTAGTACAGGCTGGTGCTGAGGCTGTCGGTCAGGGCATAGGTACCACCGACGATGTTGGCTTCAGTCAGGCGCAGGCTGTCGCGGTAGGTCTGGGCCTGGGCGTTCATGCCGGTGAAGTGGCCGGCGTGCAGGGTCAGGCCTTCGATCTCGTCGCTGGTGATCAAGGTGCCTTCGGCAACTTCCGGCAGCAGTCGGCTGTCGTCGGTAGCGAATACCGGCAGGGCGGTGAACTGGTTACCGTACTTCAGCACAGTGTTGGAGAAGCGCATTTTCACAGCGCCGCCGGCTTCGGAGTAGTCGTCTTGCGAGCGGCCGTCGGAGCCTTCCGGGAACAGGCCGGTACCGGCACGGCCTTTGCCGCTGTCCAGTTTCAGGCCGAGCATGCCGATGGCATCGACGCCGAAGCCTACAGCGCCTTGGGTGAAGCCCGATTCAAAGGTGCCGAGGAAGCCGAGGCCGGTTTCTTCCGTGCGGCTCTGGCGATCGCCGGTAATAGGATCCCGATCATTGTTGCGAGCGTCACGGCTGAAGTACAGCATGCGAGTCTTGACGTTCAGCTGGCTGTCTTCGATGAAACCCTTGGATTCGTCCTGTGCAGAGGCAAAGGCCAGCTGCGAGGTCCCTGCCGAAACGGCCAGGGCGATCATGCTCCACTTCATCACGCGCATCGTGATTTGCTCCTTTGGTTTTTAGGAAGAGTACCGCTGCGCCCAAGTCTTTTAGTTATATGGGGCAGCTCTTTCTTGTTATGTCGGCGGAAATGTATAGCACGCAGACTGTTGTTGGCGATATGGGCATATACAACGTTTCGAGAAGTTTACGGCCATGTCGCTTTCAGGTAGTTCCATGTCGCAAATCACGCCCCGATTAATCGGTTCGTACAACGCCAGCGCTGTTCCTGTCACCGTAACGATTCTGTAACTATCGATTCCGGTTGGGGAAACTCCCTGGTGGATCCAAAGCGGCTGTTGTTATTTGTTGCGTCCATCGCTTTATGCAGATGTCGTGCCGACTTGGTGTGGGGAGAATGCAACAAGCGTGCTCAAAATTAACAACGGTTCATGAAATTTTCACAAATTCCGCTGGCGCAGCTCGAAAGTGCCCGTAAATGCGGGGCGGCCCCCGTCTGGCGGTGTGCCGGGCCGCAGTCCGGTTGCAAACTAAAAAGCTGCCTTGCAAGTCAAGGTGTTACCGCCCACTGTTCAAGTTGAGTCATTTATGTGTGTCGAAGCGTAGTGGTGTACTCGTTTGCGGCCTCATTTTGGTGCGAAAAGTAGCGATGTGTTACCGCGCCTGTGCAGCCTGGATCAATTACTGAGCTATAAGGGTGCAGACAGAGGGCGTGCAGCATGCTTGCGCAGACGAAGCAGGGTATCCTTGCGGCATTGACCCGCACGCCGGGGCCCTTTCGTTGGTGGAGGTTTTCAGTGTTTGAGATGGATTCGCGTTTGCAGCAGGACTCTTTGATTCTTGGGGATTTTCCGCTGTGCCGTCTGCTGCTTAGCAAGGATGCCAATTACCCTTGGTTCATCTTGGTGCCCAAGCGTGCCGGCGTGAGCGAACTGTTCGACCTGAGCCAGGACGATCAGGCGCAGCTGTGGAAAGAAACAACCTGCCTGGCCGAAGCGCTCAAGGGCGAGTTCGCGGCGGATAAGATGAACGTTGCCACGCTGGGGAATGTGGTCGGCCAGTTGCACATGCACGTGATTGTCCGTCGCCATGGGGATGCCGCCTGGCCGGCGCCGGTCTGGGGCAAGGTGCCCCCTGTCGAATACGGGCCGGGGCAGGTCGATGCCATTCGCCAGCGCCTGCGCGCCCTGCTCAATGATGCATATGAGGAGGCCTGACATGTCGCCGGAATCGCGCATTGTCGAACTGGAAACCCGTCAGGCGTTTCAGGACGATACCATTCAAGAGTTGAACGACGTGGTGGTCGAGCAGGGGCGGGTGATTCAGCGTCTGCAGTTGCAGATGGCCGAGTTGATCAAGCGTTACGAGGAAATGGTCGGCCAGTATGGCAGTGAGGGTGAGGAAGCGCCGCCACCTCATTACTGATTGGTGACAGCCCTGGGCTTGCCCCAGGGCTGCAAAGGGTCAGCGGCGGGTTACCGCGACCACATCTTCGGCCTGCAGGCCCTTGTCGCGGTGCATTACCGAAAACTCCACGCGCTGGCCTTCGACCAGGATGCGATGGCCTTCGCCGCGAATGGCGCGAAAGTGGACGAAGATATCGTCACCCGAATCGCGGGAAATGAATCCAAAGCCTTTAGAGGTGTTGAACCACTTCACAGTGCCGGTATCGCGCATGCCGGTCTCCAGCGGCGCGCCCTGGCTTGGCCGGTTTTTTCTGGGGCTGCGGGCCAAGCCTGCGGCCAGGTGCAGAATGACGGCGAGGCCTGCGCAGACCAATGCCGCCAGGTTGCCCATTTCGGGGCGGGCCAGCAAGGTCAGGGTTTGCAGGACCACGGCCACCACCAGCAAGGCGCAGGCCAGGTGCTGCAATTGCTGGCGGGCGCCGCGGTAGTACAGCGGCACGACAGGTGCCAGCAGCAGGTTGAGCAGGCCGAGCAGGGCCAGGTAGACCGCCTCCGGTTGCTGCAGGAAGGGTGTTGCGTCGTATTTCAGGCTGGGTATGAGCGATAGCAGCAAAGCTGCAGCGCCCGTCAACAGATGGACGATCTTGAACATGGGTTGGCTCGCAATTGATAAGGCCGATCACAGGAAGAGCTGGCGACACGGTGCGCATGAGGTGTAGGGCGCGAACACATGTTGGGCCAGCCTATGCACCCGGCAATGACAGCACGCACGGGTGGCACGGTGCCTATTTAACAGCAAACGCGGGGCCTTCTCAAACCGCAGGTGGCTGTCGGCGATGAGTTGCCCTGCGTCATGGGCGCGTGGCGCCAAGTATTGATACAGTGTGTGGGGCCCGCTTGATCATCATCAAGCCATATGAAAAAGGGGAACTTCATGGCAATCGATATCGGTATCAGTGAAGAAGATCGCAAGTCCATCGTCGAAGGGCTGTCCCGCCTGTTGTCGGATACCTATGTGCTGTATCTGAAAACCCACAACTTTCACTGGAACGTCACCGGTCCTTCGTTCCGTACCCTGCACCTGATGTTCGAAGAGCAATACAACGAACTGGCGCTGGCGGTCGATTCCATCGCCGAGCGGATTCGCGCCCTGGGCTTCCCCGCGCCGGGTTCCTATGCTTTTTATGCGCGGCATTCTTCCATCAAGGAAGAGGAAGGGGTGCCCGCAGCGGACGAGATGATCCATCAGCTTGTCCAGGGGCAGGAGGCGGTCGTGCGTACCGCCCGCAGTATTTTTCCGGTAGTGGACAAGGTCAGTGACGAGCCGACTGCAGACCTGCTGACCCAGCGTATGCAGGTGCACGAGAAGACTGCCTGGATGCTGCGAGTGCTGCTTGACGGTAAATGATCGGTCGCTTGTATAAATAGCGGCCTGCCAAGCCCGGTCGAGTGACGCTCACCGGGCTTTTCCGTTTGTGCGGGAAGGCTTTGCCGCTGCTTTGCGTCCAGTCGTACGCGCTTCATTGAGCCTCTGGTTCCTGCGCCCGCCTGTCTTGCGGTGCAGGGAAAAATACCTGTGGCGAGGATGTGGGCGCATGATGCAAGCGAGCAAGCGTGTAGTAGGCAAAGGGCGCTGCCTGGGCAAGCAGTGCATTGATCCGTTCAAGGCGGATTTCGACATGATGCAGATTCAGCCGGTATCGCGCTCGGTCCGGCTCAACGGTTTTTCCACCTGTTTGCGCCTGGAAGCGGTCTATTGGCGCATCCTCGAGCGCATCGCCGAGGCCAATGAGTGCTCCGTCAGTGCCGTGCTTTCCTATGTGGATCGCGAGGTGCACCTGCGCCAGGGTGGGGTGCGCAACTTCAGCGGCCTGATCCGGGTGATCTGTGTTGCCTGGCTGCAGGAGCCGCCCAGTGTGCGCTGATCGCCAGGCGGGCTGCGCAGTGCCTGTTAACCATATATAATCCCGCTTTTTGCTGCCCCGGGCAGCCTGCGTAATGGTTGACGAGAGACACCCATGCCCCTTTATGACTATCAATGTGCATCCTGCGATCACCGGATGGAAGCGTTGCAGAAGATCAGCGCAGCGCCGCTGACCGACTGTCCGGCCTGCCAGGCGCCGGCATTGAAGAAGCTGTTGTCGGTCCCTGGCTTTCGCCTGAGCGGTAGCGGCTGGTACGAAACCGACTTCAAGACCGGGGCGAAAAAGAATCTGGCAGGCGGCGACAAGGCCGACTGAGTTGAATTGCAGTAGCCGGGTCTTGCAGTATTAGCCCCCTGGGGCGGCCAAGGCCTCCATCGAATACACGAATCACGAGAAGCGAAACCACCATCATGATGCGCAGCCATTATTGCGGCCAACTGAACGAGAGCCTGGACGGCCAGGAAGTCACCCTTTGCGGCTGGGTCCATCGTCGCCGCGACCACGGCGGGGTGATCTTCCTCGACATCCGTGACCGCGAGGGCATGGCCCAGGTCGTCTTCGATCCCGATCGCGCCGAAACCTTCGCAGCGGCCGACCGCGTGCGCAGCGAGTACGTGGTGCAGATCACCGGCAAGGTGCGCAAGCGCCCTGACGGTGCGGTGAACGCCAACATGGCTTCCGGTGCCATCGAAATTCTCGGTTACCAGCTGAACGTGCTCAACGAAGCGGAAACCCCGCCGTTCCCGCTGAACGAGTACTCTGACGTCGGCGAGGAAACCCGCCTGCGCTACCGCTTCATCGACCTGCGTCGCCCGGAAATGGCCGACAAGCTGCGCCTGCGTTCGCGCATCACCAGCAGCATCCGTCGCTTCCTGGACGAGAACGGCTTCCTCGACGTCGAAACGCCGATCCTCACCCGTGCCACGCCAGAAGGCGCGCGCGACTACCTGGTGCCCAGCCGTACCCACGCCGGTAGCTTCTTCGCCCTGCCGCAGTCGCCTCAGCTGTTCAAGCAGCTGCTGATGGTCGCCGGCTTCGACCGCTACTACCAGATCGCCAAATGCTTCCGTGACGAAGACCTGCGTGCTGACCGTCAGCCGGAGTTCACCCAGATCGACATCGAGACCAGTTTCCTCGATGAGTCCGAGATCATGGGCCTGACCGAAAGCATGATCCGCAAGCTGTTCAAGGAAGTCCTGGACCTGGAATTCGGCGAATTCCCGCACATGACCTTCGAAGAAGCCATGCGCCGCTACGGTTCCGACAAGCCAGACCTGCGTAACCCGCTGGAACTGGTAGACGTTGCCGACCAGCTCAAAGATGTCGACTTCAAGGTCTTCGCAGGCCCGGCCAACGATCCGAAGTGCCGCGTTACCGCGCTGCGCCTGCCAGGTGGCGCCAGCATGCCGCGCAGCAAGATCGACGAGTACACCAAGTTCGTCGGCATCTATGGCGCCCGCGGCCTGGCGTACATCAAGGTCAACGAGCGCGCCAAGGGCGTTGAAGGCCTGCAGTCGCCGATCGTCAAGAACATCCCTGAAGCCAACCTCAACGTGATTCTCGATCGCGTAGGTGCGGTAGACGGCGACATCGTGTTCTTCGGCGCTGACAAGTTCAAAGTCGTCAGCGAGGCCCTGGGCGCGCTGCGTATCCGTCTGGGCCACGACTTCGAGCTGCTGACCTGCGAGTGGGCGCCGATGTGGGTCGTCGACTTCCCGATGTTCGAAGAGAACGAAGACGGCAGCTTCACTGCCCTGCACCACCCGTTCACCGCGCCCAAGTGCACCCCCGAAGAGCTCGAGGCCAACCCGGCCACCGCGCTGTCGCGTGCCTACGACATGGTTCTGAACGGCACCGAGCTGGGTGGCGGTTCGATCCGTATCCACCGCAAAGAGATGCAACAGGCGGTGTTCCGCCTGCTGGGTATCGAAGCGGCAGAACAGGAAGAGAAGTTCGGCTTCCTGCTCGACGCCCTGAAGTTCGGCGCACCGCCTCACGGTGGCCTGGCCTTCGGCCTGGACCGCCTGGTCATGCTGATGACCGGCGCCCAGTCGATCCGTGAAGTGATTGCCTTCCCGAAAACCCAGAGCGCCGCGTGCGTCATGACTCAGGCTCCGGGCTTGGTCGATGCCAAGGCCCTGCGCGAGCTGCATATCCGCCTGCGCGAACAGACCAAGGTCGAGTAAGCGGGCCCCGGGCGCATCCAGATGGATGCGCCTTTGCGTTTCGGCGCAGGAATTTGTCGTTGCGCCCCTCTCGGGGCGCAATTGTTTGTGTTTCAAGAGTTTGGAGTCGTTATGGCTGGTCATTCCAAGTGGGCGAACATCAAGCACCGCAAAGAGCGCCAGGATGCCAAGAGAGGCAAGATCTTCACCAAGTGGATCCGTGAGCTGACCGTCGCTGCCAAGCAGGGTGGTGGCGATCCGGCCTCCAATCCGCGCTTGCGCCTGGCGCTGGACAAGGCCCTGGGTGCCAACATGAGCCGCGATATCATCGATCGCGCCGTGGCCCGTGGTGCCGGCACCAACGAAAGCGATAACGTTGAAGAGCTGAGTTACGAGGGCTACGGCCCGGGCGGCGTGGCGATCATGGTCGAGGCCATGACCGACAACCGCAACCGTACCGCAGCCGCCGTGCGGCATGCCTTCACCAAGTGTGGCGGCAACCTCGGTACCGATGGCTCGGTGGCCTACCTGTTCGAGCGCAAGGGGCAGATCAGCTTCGCCCCGGGTGTGGACGAAGATGCCCTGATGGAAGCCGCCATGGAAGCCGACGCCGACGATGTCGTGGCCAACGAAGACGGTTCGTTCGAGGTGTTCACCTCGTTCAACAGCTTCTATGCCGTGCGTAATGCCCTGGAGGAGGCCGGCTTCAAGGCTGCGGATGCGGAAATCGTCATGCAGCCGACCACCAGTGCCGAGCTGGATCAGGAGGGGGCGGAGAAAGTGCTCAAGCTGATCGACATGCTCGAAGACCTGGATGACGTGCAGAACGTCTATTCCAATGCGCAGATTTCCGACGAGATCATGGAAAAACTCGGCTAAGGTGTCGCCAGCAAGGTTGTAATTGGGGCCGCTGCGCGGCCCATCGCCGGCAAGCCGGCTCCCGCAGGCACAGCGCAACTCTCGGCGGGTGCGCTTACCTGTGGGAGCCGGCTTGCCGGCGATGGGTTGCGCAGCGGCCCCAATAGCCTTGAATTGAGCTCAGGCTTTCAAGCATCCCCCCTACACGACAGGCGTTATGACTCTGATTCTTGGTATCGACCCCGGCTCGCGCATCACCGGTTATGGCGTTGTGCGCCAGACTGCCCGTGGTTGCGAGTACGTGGCGTCGGGTTGTATCCGTACCGGCAGCGGCGAGCTGCACGAGCGCTTGCAGATCGTTTTTCGCGGTGTCAGTGAAATCATTGCCCAGCATGGCCCTGTGACCATGGGCATCGAGCGCGTGTTCATGGCGCGCAACCCCGACTCGGCGCTCAAGCTCGGCCAGGCTCGCGGCGCGGCCATCGTCGCCGCCGCCGAGGCCGGCCTGGAAATCGCCGAATACAGTGCGACTCAGGTCAAGCAGGCCGTGGCCGGCACCGGTGGGGCTAACAAGGAGCAGGTGATGCTGATGGTCATGCACCTGCTCAAGCTGACCCAGAAGCCACAGATCGATGCCTCTGATGCCCTGGCGATCGCCTTGTGCCATGCCCATACCCGTTCCAGCCTGGTGCCGCACGGCCTGGCCACGGCGCGGCGGCGCGGTGGGCGCTTGCGTCTGTAGCTGCTTCATGAGCTGATACACATTTTGTCCGGGTGGCACGTTCACCCGACGTATTTGCTGATAGGGTTGAGCGGTCTTTGATCGGCTCCCCGAGAGGAAGGATCGAAACGTGATTGGACGTTTGCGCGGCACCCTGGCGGAAAAGCAACCGCCGCACCTGATTATCGACGTCAACGGCGTGGGCTATGAGCTTGAAGTGCCCATGACCACCCTGTACCGCCTGCCGAAAGTTGGCGAAACGGTAACCGTGCATACCCATCTGGTGGTTCGCGAAGATGCCCACCTGCTGTATGGCTTCCATGAGAAGCGCGAGCGCGAGCTGTTCCGCGAGCTTATCCGCCTCAATGGCGTGGGCCCGAAGCTGGCGCTGGCCTTGATGTCGAGTCTTGAGGCCGACGAATTGGTGCGTTGCGTACAGGCGCAGGACACATCGGCGCTGGTGCGTGTGCCTGGCGTCGGCAAGAAGACTGCCGAGCGCCTGCTGGTCGAGCTCAAGGACCGCTTCAAGGCCTGGGAAACCTCGCCCGCCATGTTCACGCTTGTATCGGATGGTCCGGTACCGGTCAGCAGCGCCTCCACCGCCGAGGCCGATGCCGTCAGTGCCCTGGTTTCCCTGGGCTACAAGCCGCAGGAAGCCAGCAAGGCAGTGTCCGCGGTCAAGGACAAGGCGGGCCTTGGCAGTGAGGAGCTGATCCGTCGCAGCCTCAAAGGGATGATTACCAAGTGATCGAAGCCGACCGCCTGATTGCCGCCAGTGGCCGCGACCGCGAAGAAGTCCAGGACCGTGCCATCCGCCCGCTGCGCCTGGACGAATACATCGGCCAGCCGGTGGTGCGCGAGCAGATGGCGCTGTTCATCCAGGCTGCGCGGGGGCGTAATGAGTCGCTCGACCACACCCTGATCTTCGGCCCGCCAGGGTTGGGCAAAACCACCCTGGCCAATATCATCGCCCAGGAAATGGGCGTATCGGTCAAGAGTACCTCGGGGCCGATTCTCGAGCGCCCGGGCGACCTGGCAGCCATGTTGACCAACCTCGAACCGCATGACGTGCTGTTCATCGACGAGATTCACCGGTTGTCACCGGTTGTCGAGGAGGTGCTGTACCCGGCCATGGAGGACTTCCAGCTCGACATCATGATCGGCGAAGGCCCGGCTGCCCGCTCGATCAAGCTCGACCTGCCGCCCTTCACCCTGGTGGGGGCCACAACCCGCGCCGGTATGCTCACCAACCCGCTGCGCGACCGCTTCGGTATCGTCCAGCGCCTTGAGTTCTACAGCGACAAGGACCTGGCGACCATCGTCAGCCGGTCGGCCAACATTCTGGGGCTGGTCATCGAGGACCAGGGGGCTTACGAAATCGCCCGCCGTGCCCGCGGCACGCCGCGTATCGCCAACCGCTTGCTGCGCCGCGTGCGTGACTACGCCGAGGTGCGCGGCAAAGGGCAGATCACCAAGGCAGTGGCTGATTTGGCGCTCAACCTGCTGGACGTCGATGAGCGTGGTTTCGACCATTCCGACCGCCGCCTGCTGCTGACCATGATCGAGAAGTTCGATGGTGGCCCGGTGGGGGTGGATAACCTGGCGGCAGCGATCAGCGAGGAGCGTCATACCATCGAGGATGTGCTCGAACCCTACCTGATTCAGCAGGGCTATATCATGCGTACGCCCCGTGGTCGTGTGGTCACTCGGCACGCCTACCTGCACTTTGGCCTGAATGTTCCCGGGCGCCTGGGTGAGGGGGCAGATTTTTCCGAAGCAGGCGATGAATGACAGATCGAAACCCGCTTTTCGTGGTCCTACCGCTGGCATGCCTCAGGTGCGCTGGCAATACGACATTAATGAAGAAAAAACAGTTGCCGCAGCGGATTGGCAAGCTGAGGAGTAAGCACTAGAGTATG
Organism: Pseudomonas sp. p106; assembly: GCF_003936645.1. Classification (NCBI taxonomy): domain Bacteria; kingdom Pseudomonadati; phylum Pseudomonadota; class Gammaproteobacteria; order Pseudomonadales; family Pseudomonadaceae; genus Pseudomonas; species Pseudomonas sp. p106. Next base: position 15,127 of record NZ_RHQR01000026.1, on the reverse strand, counting down.
CGCGCGCAAAATGGCCTGGAACCTTTCGCACACCGTTGTCGCGTCTATTACGAAGATACCGATGCCGGTGGCGTGGTGTATTACGTCAACTACCTGAAATTCATGGAGCGCGCGCGGACCGAGCGCCTGCGGCACCTGGGGTTTTCCCAGCAGCAACTGGCCGGGGAGAACCTGTTGTTCGTGGTCCACTCGAGCGAAGCGCGTTATCACGCGCCGGCGCGCCTGGACGACGAACTTCGGGTGACCGCGCAAGTACTTGAACTCAATCGCGCCAGCCTGCGCTTCGTGCAGCAGGTCTGGCGGGAAAAGGATGAAACGCTGCTCTGCGAAGGGCAGTTCCTGGTGGCCGCCGTACGCGCCGACACTTTCAAACCCCGAGCCATACCCCCCAAGCTGCGCGACGCCTTTGTGGCGGACGGCTCGGGTACTCAATCGAATGCAGGAGAATAAGCGTGGAAGCTAACGTCGTCGACCATACCTCCATGTGGAGTCTGGTCAGCAATGCCAGCGTGGTGGTACAGCTGGTAATGCTGACCCTGGTGGCCGCCTCGGTCACCTCATGGATCATGATCTTCCAGCGCAGCACCATGCTGCGCGCCGGTCGTCGTGCGCTGGATGCCTTCGAGGAACGCTTCTGGTCGGGTATCGACCTGTCCAAGCTGTACCGTCAGGCAGGCAGCAACCCGGACCCGGATTCGGGCGTGGAGCAGGTCTTCCGGGCCGGTTTCAAGGAGTTCTCGCGTCTGCGCCAGCAGCCGGGTGTGGACCCCGACGCGGTCATGGAAGGCGTTGGCCGGGCCATGCGCGTAGCCATCTCGCGTGAGGAAGAAAAACTCGAGCAGAGCCTGCCGTTCCTCGCCACCGTCGGTTCGACCAGCCCGTACATCGGCCTGTTCGGTACCGTGTGGGGCATCATGAACTCCTTCCGCGGCCTGGCCAGCGCCCAGCAGGCGACCCTGGCCACCGTGGCCCCGGGTATCGCCGAAGCGCTGATCGCCACCGCCATCGGCCTGTTCGCGGCAATCCCGGCGGTTATCGCCTACAACCGTTTCGCCGCGCGCAGCGAAGTGCTGATCGGTCGTTACTACACCTTCGCCGACGAGTTCCAGGCGATCCTGCACCGCAAAGTGCACACCAGCGAAGAGTAATCAGGTACAAACCCATGGCCCGAGTTCGCCACAAACGCAAGCCGGTCGCCGAGATGAACGTGGTGCCCTACATCGACGTGATGCTGGTGCTGCTGGTCATCTTCATGGTGACCGCTCCCATGCTCAATCAGGGCGTGAAGGTCGACCTGCCCAAGGTTTCCAGCGAAGCCTTGCCGCAGGACAACAATGTCCAGATCCTCACCATCTCCATCAAGGCCGACAAGACCTATTACTGGAACCTGGGCAGCGAAGTCGACACCGACAAGCAGATGGACAAGGCCATGACCTTGCCCGAAATGACCGGTGCAGTGACCAAGATCATTGCCGCCGGTCGCGACCAGGGCAAGCAGACCCAGGTCTTCATTCGTGGCGACAAGGCTGTCGACTACGGCGCGGTCATGGGTGCCATGGGCGGGTTGCAGAAGGCCGGTGTCGGTAACGTTGGCCTGATTACCGAGGCGCCCTGATGCAACAGCGAGAGCCATCCGCCTCGGAAAGCTACTTCTGGCCCAGTGTCTGGGCCATCGGCCTGCATGTGCTTGTGTTCGCATTGCTGTTCGTCAGTTTTGCCATGACGCCAGAATTGCCGCCTTCCAAGCCGATCGTTCAGGCTACGCTGTATCAGCTCAAGTCCAAGAGTCAGGCGACCACCCAGACCAATCAGAAGATTGCCGGGGAAGCGAAAAAAACCGCGTCGCGTCAGACCGAAGTCGAGCAGCTGGAACAGAAGAAGGTCGAGCAGGAGGCCGTAAAGGCTGCGGAACAAAAGAAAGCCGATGCCGCTCAAAAGGCCGAGGAGGCTCGCGAAGCCGCCGAGGCGAAGAAGGCAGAAGACGCTGCCAAGGCCGCCGAGGCCAAGAAAGCCGCTGAAGCCAAGAAGGCCGACGAGGCGAAGAAAGCCGCTGAAAAGCAGCAGGCCGACATTGCCAAGAAAAAGGCTGAGGAAGAGGCCAAGAAGCAGGCGGCCGAAGAGGCCAAGAAACAAGCCGCCGAGGATGCCAAGAAGAAGGCAGCCGAGGAGGCCAAGAAGAAAGCGGCCGAGGACGCCAAGAAGAAAGCGGCGGCCGAGGACGCGAAGAAGAAGGCAGCTGAAGAGGCCAAGAAAAAGGCCGCTGCAGATGCCCAGAAGAAAAAGGCACAGGAGGCGGCCCGCAAGGCGGCAGAAGACAAGAAAGCCCAGGCCCTGGCCGAGCTGTTGTCCGATACCACCGAGCGGCAGCAGGCGCTGGCCGACGAGCAGGGTGACCAGGTGGCCGGCGACTTCGACGACCTGATCCGCATGCGCGCGGCCGAAGGCTGGGCGCGTCCACCTTCTGCGCGCAAGGGCATGACGGTAGTCCTGCAGATCAACATGCTGCCCGATGGCACCATCACCAGTGTCAGCGTGTCGCGCTCCAGTGGCGACGGTCCGTTCGACAGTTCTGCGGTGGCAGCAGTGAAGAACATCGGTCGTCTGACCGAAATGCAGGGCTTGAAGCCGAACGAGTTCAATCCGTACCGTTCGTTCAAGATGACATTTACACCTGAGGATCTAGCGTTGTGATTAAACTCCTTCGAGGACTGCTGGTCATGCTGTGCTGCGTGGCAGGCATGGCCATGGCAGAGGAAAAGAACATCCTGGTCACCAGCGGCAGCGATCGGGCAACGCCCATCGCGGTAGTGCCGTTCGGTCTGCAGGGTGGCAGTGTGCTGCCGGAAGACATGGCCGATATCATCGGCAATGACCTGCGCAACTCTGGCTACTACGCGCCCATCCCACGGCAGAACATGATCAGCCAGCCTACCCAGGCCAGCGAAGTGATCTTCCGTGACTGGAAAGCCCTGGGCGCCCAGTACGTGATGGTCGGCAGCATCGTGCCGTCGGGCGCTCGCCTGCAGGTGCAGTACGCACTGTTCAACGTCGCCACCGAGCAGCAAGTGCTGACCGGCAGCGTTGCCGGCAGCGTCGACCAGCTGCGCGACATGTCGCACTACATCGCCGACCAGTCGTTCGAGAAGCTCACCGGCATCAAGGGTGCGTTTTCCACCCGCATGCTGTACGTGACCGCCGAGCGCTTCTCGACCAACAATACCCGCTACACCCTGCAGCGTTCGGACTACGACGGTGCGCGTGCAGTGACCTTGCTGCAGTCGCGTGAGCCTATCCTGTCGCCGCGTTTCGCGCCGGACGGCAAGCGTATCGCCTATGTCTCGTTCGAGCAGAAGCGGCCGCGCATTTTCATCCAGCACATCGACACCGGCCGCCGCGAACAGGTCACCAACTTCGAAGGCCTCAATGGTGCTCCGGCCTGGTCGCCGGATGGTTCGCGCCTGGCATTCGTGCTGTCCAAGGACGGTAACCCGGACATCTACGTGATGAATGTGGCTTCGCGCCAGATCAGCCGTGTCACTGCCGGCCCGGGTATCAATACCGAGCCGTTCTGGGGCAAGGATGGCAACACCCTGTACTTCACCTCCGACCGTGGCGGCAAGCCGCAGATCTACAAACAGTCGGTCAGTGGTGGTAGCGCCGAGCGTGTGACGTTCGTAGGTAACTACAACGCCAACCCGAAACTTTCGGCCGACGAAAAGACGCTGGTAATGATCCATCGTCAGCAGGGTTTCACCAACTTCAAAGTGGCGGCACAGGACTTGCAAAGAGGAAGTGTAAAGATTCTCTCGGAAACAAGTCTTGATGAGTCTCCCACTGTTGCGCCAAACGGCACCATGCTAATCTACGCCACCCGCCAGCAGGGCCGGGGAGTCTTGATGCTCGTGTCGCTTAATGGCCGCGTGAGGCTCCCACTTCCTACCGCTCAAGGCGAAGTCAGAGAACCGTCCTGGTCCCCTTACCTGAACTGATTGCGGCGTAATACGTTTTGCTTAACACACTGGGGTTTCATTAGGAGTTTCACGATGGAAATGCTGAAGTTTGGTAAATTTGCTGCGCTGGCTCTGGCCATGGCTGTAGCTGTAGGTTGCTCCTCGAAGGGCGGTGACAACGCTGGCGAAGGCGCTGTTGACCCTAACGCTGGCTACGGTGCCAACACTGGCGCTGTTGACGGTTCCCTGAGCGAAGAAGCCGCCCTGCGCGCAATCACCACCTTCTACTTCGAATACGACAGCTCGGACCTGAAGCCAGAAGCCATGCGCGCTCTGGACGTTCACGCCAAGGACCTGAAGTCCAACGGCAGCCGTGTTGTTCTGGAAGGCAACACCGACGAGCGCGGTACTCGCGAGTACAACATGGCTCTGGGCGAGCGTCGTGCCAAAGCCGTTCAGCGCTACCTGGTTCTGCAGGGTGTTTCCCCTGCTCAGCTGGAACTGGTCTCCTACGGCGAAGAGCGTCCAGTTGCCACCGGCAACGACGAGCAGTCCTGGGCTCAGAACCGCCGCGTAGAACTGCGTAAGTAAGTTCTTATGCGTATGTGCCGTCGTGCTGTAACCGTCCTCGCACTCAGCCTTCCGCTTTCGGCGTGGGCTGCGGTTCCTGTAGTAGATGACAACGCAGGTGCTTACCCACCTTCGGGTTATGGCACGAGCGGCGCCTATGCCGGGGCAGGGGCTTCGACCCCTGCCTCAGCACAGGGCCAGCTGTTCATGCAGCTGCAACAGATGCAGGACCAGATATCCCGCCAGCAAGGCATCATCGAAGAGCTGCAAAACGATGTCGCCCGCATGAAGCAGGAAAGCCTGGAGCGTTACCAGGATCTGGATCGCCGCATCAACAGTGGTGGCGCGCCTGCCGCGACCCCCGATAATTCCTCCACCGGTGGTGCACCCGATGCCGCCGCCGGTGCAGCAGCAGGCGCCGCTGGCGCTGCTGCACAGCAACCGGCCGCCAACAGCGAGCCGGCTGATCCTGCGAAAGAGAAGCTCTATTACGATGCGGCTTTCGACCTGATCAAGCAGAAGGACTTCGACAAGGCCAGCCAGGCGTTCGGCGCCTTCCTGCGCAAGTACCCGAACAGCCAGTACGCAGGCAACGCCCAGTACTGGCTGGGTGAGGTGAACCTGGCCAAGGGTGACCTGCAAAGTGCCAGCCAGGCTTTTGCCCAGGTCAGCCAGAAGTACCCCAAGCACAGCAAGGTACCGGACTCCCTGTACAAGCTGGCCGACGTCGAGCGCCGCATGGGCCATACCGACAAGGTCAAGGGCATCCTGCAGCAAGTCATCACCCAGTACCCCGGCACATCCGCCGCTCAGCTGGCGCAGCGTGACCTGCAGAAGCTCTAAGTAGCACCGTTCAAAAGAAACCCGCGCCAGGCGCGGGTTTTTTCGTTAGAATCATTGCCCTTTTTCTTAAACACGCTGCTGCGGATAACGCCATGTCGAGTCCGCGACAGTGCCTGACGGAGGCGGACAGCCTGTTTAGCTGTCACGCCCGTGGCGATCATGCAAGACACATTACGTATCACCGAAGTCTTTTACTCTTTGCAGGGTGAAACACGCACGGCTGGGCTGCCCACGGTATTCGTGCGCCTCACCGGTTGCCCCCTGCGCTGCCAATACTGCGACAGTGCCTACGCCTTCAGTGGCGGTACTGTGCGTAGCCTGGATTCGATCATGGAACAGGTGGCCGGCTTCAAGCCACGCTATGTGTGCGTGACTGGCGGCGAGCCACTGGCTCAGCCGAATGCCTTGCCACTGTTGCAGCGCCTGTGCGATGCCGGCTATGAGGTTTCGCTCGAGACCAGTGGTGCCCTGGATATCTCGGCTACCGATATTCGCGTCAGCCGCGTGGTCGACCTCAAGACCCCGGGCTCTGAAGAGTCCCACCGCAACCTCTACGAGAACATTGAGCACTTGACCGGCAATGATCAGGTCAAGTTCGTCATCTGTTCACGCGAGGACTATGACTGGGCGGTTTCCAAGCTGATTCAGTACAACCTTGCCGAGCGCGCCGGTGAAGTGCTGTTTTCGCCAAGCCATCACCAGGTGAAGGCCAGTGACCTGGCCGACTGGATCGTTGCCGACAACTTGCCTGTGCGTTTCCAGCTGCAGCTGCACAAGCTGCTGTGGAACGACGAGCCCGGACGTTGATTAGGAGCAAAAGTACATGACTGAGAAACGCGCAGTAATCCTGCTGTCCGGCGGCCTCGACTCGGCCACTGTCGTCGCCATGGCCAAGGCCGAAGGCTACAGTTGCTACACCATGAGCTTCGACTATGGCCAGCGCCATCGTGCTGAATTGAACGCTGCTGCGCGGGTCGCTCGTGACCTGGGCGTCGTGGAGCACAAGGTCATCGGCTTGAACCTTGATGGCATCGGTGGTTCGGCACTGACCGACAGCAGCATCGATGTGCCGGAAACCCCGGGCGAGGGTATTCCGGTGACCTATGTGCCGGCACGCAATACCGTATTCCTGTCGTTGGCTCTGGGCTGGGCAGAAGTGCTGCAGGCGCGCGACATCTTCATCGGCGTCAATGCCGTGGACTACTCGGGCTACCCCGATTGCCGCCCTGAGTTCGTCGAAGCGTTCGAACGCATGGCCAACCTCGCGACCAAGGCCGGTGTCGAGGGGCAGGGCTTCCGGATCCAGGCGCCACTGCAGAACATGAGCAAGGCGCAGATCGTACAGGCCGGTATGGCCCGTGGCGTGGACTACAGCCTGACGGTCTCCTGCTACCAGGCCGACGATGAGGGCCGCGCCTGTGGCAAGTGCGACAGCTGCCGCCTGCGCGCCGACGGCTTCAAGGCTGCCGGAGTAGACGACCCAACCCGTTATTCTTGAAAAAAGTTTTAATGGGGTGTTGATTTCCTGTTAGAAATCAGTATTATACGCGCCATCCAACGGGTCGTTAGCTCAGTTGGTAGAGCAGTTGGCTTTTAACCAATTGGTCGTAGGTTCGAATCCTACACGACCCACCATACGCTGTAAGTCAAAGCCCACTACCGGAAACGGTGGCGGGCTTTGTCGTTTTTGCCCCTCCTATTCAGCCCACTCAGGGTCTGCGGTAAACACTACCGTCAACCAGCGATCTGGTCCCTCACCGCCAATCGCATCACCGACTTCACAGCGCAGCGCATCCCACTCTTCAATGCTTTTGGCTGGAAGGTGCTTGGGCACGATGAAATACAGCTCGATTTCCCGAGAGCGGCCGACCTTGGCCACGTAAGCCCGATAGGATTCCAGTCCGTGGCGTGCCACGAACGCACCGGCCACCTCATCCACGTGCAGCATCAGGTCGCCAGGTGTCACCAAAAAGATATCCGCCATGGCCTGGCGCACCACCGACAGCGGCAAGGGGATGATGACCAGGCACACCAGCGCCAGCACCGCCGGGTCGATGTACGGCGATACCCACTCCCACTGCGTGCCCTGCACGGCAAAGCCAAAGCAGAAGGCGATGAGCAACGCTGCGGTGATGCTGGCCGACATCACCCAACCCTTGACGTCCATGCGCACGAAATCCGAGTTCAGCTCGCGGTTGGCCCGCGCTTCGACTGCAGCGATGGTCGCGCAGGCGATCACGGTCAGCGCCGCATAAACCATGGCGATGCCGAACTCCAGGTGGCGTCCGCCTTCGAGCAGGCTGCTGACGGCGTTGATCAGGGCGTAGAGCGCCACACCGCTGAGCAGGATGCCATTGAGCGCCAGCACCATCGGCTCCAGGTGCCAGAAGCCCATGGTGAAGCGCTCGCGCAGCTTGCGTGACACGTGCCGGCTGGTGGTGTGCGTAGTGATCAGCTTGACCACCACCAGCGACAGGCCGCTCATGCCGGCGTCGGCCAGCGAGTAGACACCGTCGAAAATGATCGAGAACGAGCCGGACGCCAGGCCGAAGGCAATGCCGATGGTGGCGATGAACAGGGTGACGGCGATCGAAGTGCGTAGCAGGCCCTGTTCGCTGGCAAGGTCGAAGAAGGGGGATTTGTTGGGTGTTTCCATGGGTAAAACTCTTTCAAAAGGTGGGTGCCTGTACGGGCCCAATCGCCGGTAGCCGGTAATTGGGCCCGTACAGGCTAAACGCGAAACTGCTCCATCAAAGCCTGCTGCTGATTGGCCAGGCGGTTCAGCGCTTGGCTGATGCGCGCCGACTCATCAGCCTGGCCCGATAGCGATTCAGTCACATCGCGGATACCGGCCACGTTACGGTTCACTTCCTCGGCCACCGCGCTCTGTTCTTCAGCCGCCGAAGCGATCTGCAGGTTCATGTCGCTGATCACCGCCACCGCTTCACCGATCCGCTGCAGCGTAGGCAGTGCCTGTTCCATCTGCAAGGCGCTGGCCTGCGCCTGTTTCTGGCCATCATGCATGGCGCCGACCACATCCTGGGTGCCTTGCTGCAGCCCTTCGATGACCTGGCGGATTTCTTCCACCGACACCTGGGTGCGCTGCGCCAGGCTGCGTACCTCGTCGGCCACCACGGCAAAACCCCGCCCGGCCTCGCCAGCGCGGGCCGCTTCGATGGCGGCGTTGAGGGCCAAGAGGTTGGTCTGCTCGGCAATGGCGCGGATCACCTCCAGTACCGAGCCGATCTGCTCGCTGCGCTGCTCGAGTGCGCGGGCCTCGTCCATGGCGGCATCCATCCCGACTGCCAGGTTGTCAATCGCCTGGCGGGTGCTGGCGATCAGTTGCAGGCCTTCGCGGCTCGCCTGGTCGGCGCCACGTGCTGCCTGGGCGGCTTGCGCCGCGTTGTGGGCGACATCCTGGGCAGTTGCGCTCATCTCGTTGGCGGCGGTGGCCACCTGCTCGATCTCGCGCTGTTGCTGCTGCATGCCGCTGCTGGTCTGGCTGGCGATGGCAGCGGATTGGTCGGCGGTACCGCGGGCTTCGAGCAGCGAGCCTTTGACCTGGGCAATCACCGGTTGCAGCTTGTCGAGGAAGCGGTTGAACCAGCCGCTCAACTGGCCCAGCTCGTCCTGGCGCGCGTAGTCCAGGCGCCGGGTCAGGTCGCCCTCACCGCTGGCGATATCCTCGAGGCGTGCGGCTACGGCCAGAATCGGCCGGGTCACGCCACGTGCGGTCAGCCAAACCAGCAGCAGGCCGACGATCGCGGCACCCAGGCCGATCAGCAGGCTGGTCAGATTGGCACTTTGGTTGTGTTCGCTCAGCCTCTGATTGAGAGCGACGGCGGGTGCTTGAAGCACAGCTTCGGGCAGCTCCAGCAGTACCTGCCAGGGAGCGGCGCCGGGGATCGGGGCGAACGGGCGGCCGACGCGCAACAGGCCCTGCGCCACGTCGTTGTCCAGGAGAGTGCCCAGCTTGCTGGCGTCGCGGCTGTGCCCGGCCAGCAAGCCGGTAGTGCTGACGATGCTCACCTGGCCCTGGCCATCGAACAGCTCCTGGCGGCCGTCCAGGCTCAACTGCTGCAGGTTGTCCAGGCCGATATCCAGGCCCACTACGCCTACTACCTTGCCGCCCTCCAGCAGGGGCAGGGCGATGCTCGTCATCAGTACCTGGCGGCCATTGACCTCGTCGAGGTAGGGCTCGACCACACAGGCCTTGGCCGTTTCCTGAGGGCAGGTCAACCAGCGGTTCTGTGCCGCCCCGTTGGCGCCAACCGTGCTGTCGGCCAGCATCGCTTCAGGCATGGCCTCCCGCTCAAGGTTGCCCGGGCTGGGCTGCGACCAGTACAGCGAAAAGCGCCCGCTGTCGTTGCTGCCGACCGCCTCCTGGGCGACGAACTGGCTGTCCTGGTGGTCCAGGGCGTTGGGCTCGAACACCACATAAAGCCCGATCAGGTCCGGGTTGCCCGCCAGGCTGGCGCGTGCCTGGCGGGTCAGTTCGGCGCGCAGGTCGCTGCCACCGTGGGCTTTGAGTACCTGAACCAGGCGTGTAAAACCGTTCGCGTACTGGTAGGCGTCCATGAAGTAGCGCTGAATACGCAGGGTCTGGGTTTCGGCGAGGGCCTGCAGGCGCAGGCGCGCGCTGTGGTCGAGCATTTCACTGTTGGCCTGGCTGACCAAGGCTGCACTGCGCTGTGCCTGGGTCAGCGAGGTGGCCACCAGTAGCGCGACGATGGCCAGCAGGCACAGGCCGGCGAGCAAGGTGATCTTCCACTGGATAGAAAGGCGACGCAGCGGCATGAGAGCTTTCCTTTTCGTGCAAGGACAACGCCCGCGTTCAGGCGCGGGCGGTGTAGAGGGCAAGTGTCATTCGGCAACGTAGTTCGGGGGTGCGGCAGTGAAGGCCTTGGTCAGCCAGGCCAGGTATACCAGGCCAAGTAGCGCCCATACCCCGCCGAACATCAGCGAGTGTTCGTTAAGGTCTAGCCACAGCGACACGATGATGCAGAAACCGATGGTCGGCAGTACCAGGTACATGAGCTTGTTCGCCAGCCCTTGGCGATTGCCTTCACGCACATAGCAGTGGTTGATCACCGACAGGTTGACGAAGCTGAACGCCACCAGCGCTCCGAAGTTGATGATCGAGGTGGCGGTAACCAGATCGAAGAAGATCGCCGACAGCGAAATCAGCCCGACCACTGCGATGTTCAGCACCGGTGTTTTATAGCGCGGGTGCAGGCGAGCAAAGATGCCGGCCGGGATCACCTTGTCACGCCCCATCACGTACAACAGGCGCGAGACGCTGGTCTGCGAGGCCAGGCCCGAAGCGATGGTGTTGATCACCGTGCAGGCGATGAAGATCGACTGGAACAGCTTGCCACCCACGTACAGGGCAATTTCCGGCAGGGCCGCTTCCTGGTCATGGAAGCGTGCCATGGTCGGGAAGTAGGCCTGGATGAAGTACGACACGGTAATGAACACCAGGCCGCCGATCAGTGCGGTCAGGAAGATCGCCCGTGGGATGGTCTTGGCCGGGTCGCGGGTTTCCTCGGACAGGCACGTCACGGCGTCGAAGCCCAGGAACGAGAAGCACAAGATGGTCGCACCGGCCGCCAGGGCGCTGAACTGGGTCTGGCTGTCGGCGAACGGCAGCAGGCTCCACGCGGTACCCAGGCCTTCACCCTGGTCCAGGCCACGCACGCACAGGTAGATGAACACAGCGATGATCGCCACCTGCACGGCCACGAACAGCAGATTGAAGTGTGCCACCAGGTTGACGCTGCGCATGTTGATCAGGCTGATCAGGCTGACGAAGCCTGCTACCCAGATCCACTCCGGCACCTCGGGGAACATGGCCGACAGGTAGAGCTTGGCCAACAAGGCATTGACCATCGGCAGCAGCAGGTAATCGAGCAGCGACGACCAGCCGACCAAAAAGCCCACATGCGGGTTGATGGCGCGTTGTGTGTAGGTGTAGGCCGAACCCGATTGAGGGAAGCGGCGCACCAGGGTGCCGTAGCTCACGGCAGTGAACAGGATGCCGGTCAGCGCCAGGATGTAGGCGCTGGGCACATGCCCTGCGGTAATCCCCGAGACGATGCCGAAAGTGTCGAACACGGTCATCGGCGTCAGGTAGGCCAGGCCGATGATGATCACGTGCCAGAGGCGCAGGGTTTTGCGGAGTTGGCCGTTGCCGGTGGCGCTGTGGTCAGGCTGCATGCTGGCGTGGCTCCTGCGGCTGGGCGTGAACGGCTGGCGGGTTGTATTGCGCATGCGGCAATGGCGAGCGGGTGGGCTCCATGTTGTTCACCTTTATTGTTGGAGCAGAGGTAGGCGCAGGCGATGCGCCGGGGGCGAGCTGGCAGAGCCTGGGCTAGGAAGGTGGGGCGTGCGGGCAGGGGCGGTGAGGCATCATGACGGCGCGTCTGTTCTTCTTCGTGGGTGGCGCTGGGCAAGGCGGTGAAAATAAAAAACGATGGGTAGGTGGCTGTCAAGTTAAACATGACAAGATGTTACTAAATTGAAATATTTATCGATTTATTAGCCGAAATGTTCGGTTTTTGCGCGCTTTTTTGCGGTTTTGATCGATGCGGATGTTCGTAAAATTTAACGAGTGGGAAGTTTCCCACGCTAGCGTCAGGTAGGTCTCGATTGCCCATTTCGTCCGCGTGTCGACCGTCGTCCAAGGGGTGGGAGTGATACTATTCTGCTCCCCCCGCAGCTCATGGCTGCGAACACGCCAATATGGACATCAATCGGTTCTATTCATGAAGAAATCAGTAGGCATCCTTTCCGGCCTGGCCATCGCCATTGCCGTCGTAACCACCGCTGGCGCCTGGTACACCGGCAAGCAGTTGCCTGCGCAGCTGGAGCAAGCCGTCAATCAGGGCAATGCCCAGTTGAAGAAGGCCCTTGTCGGGGTTGGCGGCAGCATGACCATCGAAGTGGCCTCGCTGGAGCAGCACTTCTTCACCAGTACCGCACGCTATCGCCTCAAGGTCCGTGACATTCGCCTGTCTGACGGTGAGCCGATCAGTTTCGATGTGGGTGTAACCGATCAGGTCGAGCACGGCCCGTTCCCTTGGTCGCGGGTCAAGGCCTTCAAGCTGATGCCGGTGCTGGCAGCCAGCAACAGTGCGCTAGACAAGGACGACTTCACCGCGCCCTGGTTCGCCGCCGCCGGCGACAAGGTCCCGGTCAGCTCGCAAACCAGCCTGGGCTTTGACGGCAGTGTCGATGGCAGCATCTTCCTGGCGCCGGTTAAGCTGGCCGAAGACAACGGCACTACCCTCGATTTTTCGGGTATGCAGCTGCAGATCAGTGGCGACAGTGAAGGCAAGGCGTCGAAATTCCATGGTGCTGCCGATCGCTTCGAAATGAAGCTGGTCGGGGATGATCACCCGCCGGCCACGTTCGAGCTCAAGGGCCTGAAAATCGGCGGTAACCTGGCCGCTACCCAGCATGACGCGATCTATGTCGGTAACGTCGATGTGCTGCTGGCCGAAGCCAAGGCGACACTGGGGCCCAAGCAACAGGTACTGTTGCTCAAAGGCCTGGAGCAGCACGTCCTGCAAACACTCGATGGCCCCGATACCGTCGGTGGCCGCGTGGATTACAAGGTCGCGGACATCAGCTGGGATGGCCGCGCAGTCGGCAGCGGGCAGATGGCGGTCAGCATCAAGTCGCTCAACGCCCCGGCCTTGCAGTCGCTGTCGCAGTGGTACCAGGCCCATCTGCCGGAGTTCGAGCAGGCCGCCGCTGCAGGCCAGCCGATGCCGCAAATCCAGATGGGTGAACAGGAGAAGGCCAAGTTTCAGGGCGACCTGAAGCAACTGTTGGCATCCAAGCCGCAGGTGGCGGTGGAGAACCTTTCGTTCAAGACGGCCAATGGCGAGAGCCGGTTCAACCTGTCGATGGACTTCGCCAGCCCCACCTCCTTCGACCTGCCGCCTGACCAGTTGAGCAAGCAGTTGATCACTCAGGTGAAGAGCAAGCTGTCGCTGTCCAAACCGATGATGGGTGACCTGGCGACCTTGCAGGCGTTGCTGGAAGGGCAGACCGATGCCCAGGCGATTGCCATGCAATCCAGTCAGGCGGGTGAGATGGTCGGGATGATGGCGCTGCAGAGTGGCATGGCCACCGTGCAGGGCAATGACGTGGTGGCTAGCCTGCACTACGTCGATGGCATGGTCGACTTCAATGGCAAGAAGATGACCGTTGAAGAGTTCGCCATGATCCTCGCGGCGCACTTTGCGGCGATGCAGCCGCAGGGCTGATTGATTGAGCCTGTACCGGCCTCATCGCCGGCAAGCCGGCTCCTGCAGGATGGCTACAGCCTCATGGCCTGTGCGCACCTGTGGGGGCAACTGTCTTGCCGGCGATGAGGCCAGTACTGGCCACACAAAAACCGCTTTAGAAATCCCTTGATTGTCTGTAGCCTTCGGCGTCCGATAATAATCCGCGCCCGCAGAGGGCCGTGGCGGCTTGCCTGCCGTCCGGCGCCCTTAGCCGATCTGTCAGGGCCGGGTGATACACTCGATTTGACGCGCATGCGCGCCTGCAGGTCCAGCGATCATGACCCAGATATCCGAACGCCTGTTGGTTCAGGCCCACCTCGACGCCAAGCAGCCCAACCCGCTGACAGCCGAGCAGGAGGCCGAATACCGTGCGGCCATTGCTGCCGAGCTCCAGGCGCAGAATGCCGTGCTGGTTGCCCATTACTACTGTGACCCGGTTATCCAGGCGCTTGCCGAAGAGACCGGCGGTTGCGTGTCCGACTCGCTGGAAATGGCCCGTTTCGGCAAGAACCACCCTGCCCAGACGGTGATCGTCGCCGGTGTGCGCTTCATGGGCGAGACCGCGAAGATCCTCACCCCGGAAAAGCGCGTGCTGATGCCGACCCTGGAGGCTACCTGCTCGCTCGACCTCGGTTGCCCGGTCGAAGAGTTCTCGGCCTTCTGCGACCAGCACCCCGAGCGTACCGTGGTGGTGTATGCCAATACCTCTGCCGCCGTTAAAGCGCGTGCCGACTGGGTCGTGACCTCGAGCTGCGCGCTGGAGATCGTCGAAAGCCTGATGGACAACGGCGAGACCATCATCTGGGGCCCGGACCAGCACCTGGGCCGTTACATCCAGAAGCAGACCGGTGCCGACATGCTGCTGTGGGACGGTGCCTGCATCGTCCACGAAGAGTTCAAATCGCGCCAGCTGGCGGACATGAAGGCGCTGTATCCGGATGCGGCGATCCTGGTGCACCCGGAGTCGCCAGAGGCAGTGATCGACCTGGCCGATGCGGTGGGTTCCACCAGCCAACTGATCAAGGCCGCGCAGACACTGCCCAACAAAACCTTCATCGTCGCCACAGACCGCGGCATCTTCTACAAGATGCAGCAGCTGTGCCCGGACAAGGAATTCGTCGAAGCCCCCACCGCCGGTAACGGCGCGGCCTGCCGCAGCTGCGCGCACTGCCCGTGGATGGCCATGAACACCTTGGAGCGGGTGCTGGATTGCTTGCGCAAAGGCAGCAACGAGATTTTCGTTGACCCGGCGCTGGTGCCGAAGGCGATCAAGCCTTTGAACCGCATGCTGGACTTCACCCAGGCTGCTCGGCTCAAGCTGTCGGGTAACGCCTGAGGGCCAATCGCCGGCGAGCCGGCTCCCACAATATCTGCAGCGCTGCAGAACCTGTGAGAGATTCTATGGTTGTAAACAACGGTCTTTAGGCCGTTCTGCTTACGTATTCCTCCTTCTTCTTCATCAGGGCAAAT